>JBPYFC010000125.1:0-4393 GCA_051984705.1 Chthoniobacterales bacterium
ATCGGACGCGAGCCGAGATCGGCGGCAAATACTGCGAGAACTGCCACGTCGGGAAAGTCGTTGCGGATGACGTTGTCATCAGCGCTATCAGTCAAGGTGTGCGTGTATACGCGCTCGATCCTACTAACGCCGCGACGCTCTGGAAGAAGAGCGAGGAGATGGGTGGAGAATCCTTCTAACGGCGTGTTAAACCCCTCGAGACGATCGCAGTTCGGAGTTTCTGACTGGTAAACCCATTAGCCAGGACGGCATTTCTGGCAGCGTATGATTGTGGAGCCGGCAATCATACGCTTTTTATTCTTGCTTAATCCGCTTTCCCAAAGCAAGGCAGAGGCCTTGTCCACACGTATAGCGCCACTGGCTTTCTATGAATATCAGCTATTTTAGCGGGCTTTCGGTCCTTATTACTGGAGCATCGGCCGGGATCGGGGCCGAATTTGCCCGGCAGCTCGCGCCGATGGTCAGCAGGATGGTTCTCATAGCGCGCCGCAGTGATCGCTTGGACGCACTCAAATCAGAACTTAGCGAGGTTAATCCTCGGCTTGAGCTATTCACTCGATGCGTAGACCTGCGCAACCAGGATGAGTTGGAACGTTTCTGCGATTGGCTGGCTCAAAGCGATCTGGCTATCGATCTTTTGATCAACAATGCCGGCCTCGGTGACCATGGACCATTCATCGACAGTCAATGGCAAAGGGTTAGTTCTGTGCTGGATGTGAATATCCGCGCGCTGACTTACCTGACTCTTAAACTTTTACCCGGAATGAGAAAGTCCGGACGCGGTGCGATCCTTAATGTAAGCTCGACTGCCGGTTTCCTCCCACTGCCCAACAACGCCGTCTATGCGGCAACCAAAGCGTACGTCACCAGTTTCAGCGAAGCAATTCGGGCAGAATTGCGGTCTTCCAACATAACTGTGACGACTTTATGCCCTGGGCCGGTTTCAACAGAATACCTGTCACAGGCCACCCGCCCGGGTGATCATGAGAGCCACACTGCGCCTGACTTTTTTATAGTTCCGGTGCAAGAGATTGTCCGGCAAGCCTTACGGGGCATGGCGAAAGATCGAGCCCGCGTGGTTCCCGGCGTTTTCGTGAATTTTTCAATGACAATAATCGCGTTCATCCCGATGTTCATAAAACGCCTGGTGTACCGTGCGCGACTTGGACAGTAGGAACGATTCAACTGTTCTCGTTTCTCGACCTCCGGATCAACACCCAGGCGGGCGAAAGCTGTCGCTGGCGAAAACCAGCCTATTTCTTTCCAAACCTGTTTTCCGTTCCGTTCAGCAGACGGACGATGTTGCTGCGATGGCGCCAGATCGCTAGCGCCGCCATTGAGATCGAGAACACAAGCAGCAATGAAAAGGCTGGGTCGGTTTTGGCGACAAACAGAGCAACGGCAATCGGCATCGCTAAAACCCCGCAGATCGACGCCAGCGAAGTATACCGCCCAATAAAAAAGACCGCGATCCAAGTCACGCCGAATGAGATAAACAGGAGGGGCAAAAGGGCCACGGCAGCACCGGCCAGAGTGGCTATCCCTTTACCGCCTTTAAACCGAAGCCAGACCGTGTAGTCGTGCCCCAGCACGCACGCGATCCCAGCGACCACACCGCCCAAAACGGCGTTGGCTGAGAAATGGGCGGCGAGCAGCGAACCGAGTTCTACCGCCAAAACTCCTTTGAGAAAGTCGCAAACGAATACCAGGTAGCCCCAGCCCTTGCCCATCACCCGGGCCGCATTTGCGGCTCCGATATTCCCGCTCCCCTGCTGACGGATATCGATTCCTTTTCTCCGTGCGAAGAGATATCCCCACGGGATCGATCCGATAAAATAGCTCAGAACAACAATCAGTAGCCAAACCATATCTATCTTCTGTTCCTCTGGGGTCAGTCAACAATTCTGCTCGCGGAAAGATTTTGCTCTTCAGCCACTATCGGAAAGACGCCTTTGAGTTAAGATCTTTCGCCGGTTTGAATGCCGCTTCATGTTAGCACATTAACGCCCCTCCTGATCCCTTCATGAAATCGTACCGCCTCAACCGTCTCTTCAACCCGAAATCAAACCGATGTTTCGACGTCGCCATCGATCACGGCTTCTTCAACGAATACGGGTTTCTCTCCGGCATCGAAAATCTTGAGAAAGCTGTGCAAGTGCTCGTTGCCGCCGCGCCGGACGCGATCCAGCTGACTGTGGGCCAAGCGCCGCTGCTGCAAGGCCTGCCTGGACGCCACAAGCCGTCGCTCGTTTTGCGAACCGATGTGGCCAATGTTTACGGGCAAGACCTCCCCAGCGCTTTGTTCAGCCGCATGATCGAACAGCCGGTTGAGCAGGCGTTGCGTCTCGACGCCGCATGCGTGGTGGTGAATCTATTCCGCATTCCGAACCACCCGGAGGTCGCGGACCAGTGCATCCAGAATATTTTGAGGATCAAGCCTGAGTGTGACCGCTATGCTATGCCGCTGATGATCGAACCGCTGGTTTTCCAGCCCAACGCGAAGGTCGGGGGCTACATGGTCGATGGCGACCCGGCAAAAATTCTTCCCCTGGTGCGCCAGGCGGTCGAGCTTGGCGCGGACATCATCAAGGCCGATCCGACCGACGACGTCGCGGTTTATCACAAGGTTATTGAAGTTGCTGGGCGTGTTCCGGTGCTGGTGCGCGGCGGCGGAAAAGCGCCTGACGATGAAATCTTGCAGCGCACGGAACAACTCATTCATCAAGGTGCGAGGGGAATTGTCTATGGCCGCAACGTCATCCAGCATGTCAACCCAGCCGGCATGACGCGCGCGCTCATGGCTATTGTCCACGACAAGGCGACGGCCGAAACAGCTGCCAAAATTTTGCAAGAGTAAGAGAAATCGAACAGAAGGTCGCGAAGCGGATTGATTTTAAGACAGTCTGCGGTTGGCATCGCGCCTTGCCTCTCCGCTAGCACCAACACTAGCACCAACACTAGCACCAACACTCGATTGCGCCGACACGCCGTTACAGTGCTGGTTTGATGTCCCCATACCCATGCACCTGAGCACATATCGAACGGAGGCTATCCTCGAGGTTGCCTGATGCGGCTTTAAAGGAATCAGCGTCAATTGTTAATGGCGCTCCGAGTACAACCAACGGCGCACCGTACTCCGGCGTCCGGACTGCCTCTTCGATTGATAGACCGCCAACTGCTTGGACCGGTATTCCGACGGCCGCAACAACTTCGCGTAACTGATCAAGCGGATGAGGGACCGGCTTACCTGCAGCGGAGAGCCCGCGTCGTTCGTCGTAGCCGACGTGATGAACCACAAAGTCGCAGCCGAACTCTTCCAACCTGCGAGCGGCATCGATCTTGTCCGGGGCGGCTAAGTTGTCGCCCATAACCTGGATGCCGAAATCTTTGCCAGCTTTAACAACCATTTTGATCGTTTCGGGGTGAGCTCTTTCCATGACCACCGCGTGAGTAGCACCTGCTTTCGCCATCATTTGGGCTTCAAGCCAGCCCCCATCCATGGTCTTCAGATCTGCGACGATCGGCACGTTTGGAAATTCGGCTCGTAAGGCACGAACGCCGTTCATGCCCTCTGCAATAATTAGCGGGGTTCCCGCTTCTAACCAATCGACTCCCGCGCGTAGTGCCAATTGTGCAGTAGCCAGGGCCTCAGGGATTGATGTTAAATCGAGAGAGATTTGTACAACCGTTTTCATTCGGCAAAATGCTGATCGATTTTTGTTTTCAGGAAGCGGACCGATTCGCGCAAATCCTCTATCCCGTTCATGCCATCCTCAATGGAAATCCGGGAGCTGAACTTCACCGAATTCAGCGTAGAAAGAATTCGATCATAATCATTGAGTCCCCTGCCGATGACACCGTGCGCCAGACGGGCTGTGTAACCGGCAGAATTCTCTTCCCGTCGAAGATCTTCTAGAGTGCCGGTTTTCAGATAACGGTCGCTGGCATGCATCGATGCAACCCGGTATTTCACGCGCTCTAAGAGTTCCAAAGGATCCTCACCGGCGAGGAGGGTATTGGATGGATCATAGTTAACGCCAAACCACGGCGAATCAATCTGTGAGATGATTGCCGTGAAGATATCCATCTTTTGCGCAAATTCCGGGTATTGCCAGTAATTGTCCTTATAGTGATTCTCCATTGTTAGAACCACGCCATACCGCTCCGCAACTGGCAGAAGGCTTTTGATAACTCGGACCACTTGAGCAATACCGGCTTCCGTAGGTAAATCAGGCCGCCGCTGACCAGACAGAACACGACAAAACCGTCCACCGAAGGATGCTGTGATTTCAATCATCCGAATTTCCCGGTCGATTTCCTCCTGTAACCGATCTGGATCGGTCTGTGTAAAGTCCGGCGAGCAGCAAACCATCGGCATCTGTAGCCGGTGCCT
>JBPYFC010000126.1:0-9363 GCA_051984705.1 Chthoniobacterales bacterium
GAGACGACGTTGGCTGGAGCGGCGAAACTACGGCGTAAATATAGCCTAGGGCGACGCCGCGCTTCGCCCTAGGCTATTTTGAAAAACGCAGCTTTGCTGCGCAATTGCCGCTTCGATCCTACAGGTCAAAATACATGTAGAACTCGTATGGGTGCGGTCGGAGTCGCAGAGCGTCGTGTTCTTTCTTTTTCAGCTCAATCCAGTTGCTGATGAAATCCTTCGTGAAGACATCGCCTTTGAGCAGGAAATCGTGGTCCGCTTCCATGGCAGCAATCGCGCCAGTTAGCGAACCGGGTACAGTTGGGACCTTGGCCATTTCTTCCGGCGGCAGCTCGTAGAGGTTCTTGTCGAGCGGATCGCCCGGATCGATCCGGTTCTGGATTCCATCCAATCCGGCAAGCAAGAGTGCGGAGAAAGCCAGGTATGATGTCGAAGCCGGATCCGGCGGACGAAACTCGACTCGTTTTGCTTTTGGATTTGGCGAATAGGTTGGGATTCGAATCGCCGCGGAACGATTCCGAGCCGAGTAGGCGAGGTTAACCGGCGCTTCAAATCCGGGTACCAGGCGCTTGTAACTGTTAGTTGTCGGGTTCGTGATCGCGGTCAGTGCAGGCGCGTGCTTCAGGAGACCGCCGATAAAAAACAGCGCGGCTTCTGAGAGCCCAGCGTATCTTTCGCCGGCAAAGAGCGGTTTGCCCTCTTTCCAAAGCGAAATGTGCGTATGCATTCCGGACCCGTTATCACCGAACAGCGGTTTTGGCATGAGAGTTACGACTTTGCCATGCCGTTTTGCGACGTTCTTAATAATGTATTTGTAATACATCATCTTGTCGCCCATCGACTTCAGTGAAGCGAATCGGATGTCGATTTCCGCCTGACCCGCGGTGGAAACCTCGTGGTGGTGACGTTCGACGGGAACCCCAGCTTTCTCCAGCTCGAGACACATCTCGTTTCTGATGTCCTGCAGACTGTCAGACGGCGGCACGGGGAAGTACCCTTCCTTGTGCCGAAGTTTATGTCCCAGGTTCGGAAATTCTTCGCGGCCGGTGTTCCAAATTCCTTCGACGCTATCAATGCTATGGAACGAGCCGTTTACGCTGTAGTCGTAGCGTACTTCGTCAAAAATGAAAAATTCTGCCTCAGGCCCGAAGAAAGCAGTATCGGCAATTCCGGTGCCCTTCAGGTACGCTTCGGCCTTTTCCGCGACGCCGCGCGGGTCACGCTCATAGGGCTCGCGGGTAATTGGATCTTTGATTGTGCAAATGAAGCTCAGTGTCGGTTCCGCATTAAAGGGATCCACCCAAGCTGTCTCGGGATCAGGTATAACGAGCATGTCGCTGGCGTGGATGACCCGCCAACCGCGGATACTCGATCCATCGAAGCCTAGACCATCCGCGAACAGCTCTTCGCTATATTCGTTTAATGTCGTGGTGAAATGCTGCCACGTCCCGAGAAGATCGGTGAATTTAAAATCAATGAGCTTGATTCCTTGTTCTTTAATAAGTGCGGTGACTTCTGCTGGCGTCATAAACTATTCAATATTGGATGCATTAAAGTTCTTCAACAGAATCTGATCTGCGGCGAACTGCTCTAGCCTAGAAAAAAGGGGCGAGGAAGCGGGACTCCCTCCAAGCCCACTTCCTCGCGAGAATCCGCGCCCCGCCTGATGAATCGCCCTGGCCTCCCTTTGATTCGTTCGTCGCGGCAGCACGAATAAACATCCGGCCCTCCCCGAATGAAGCGAGTTAAGAATCAGCAGTATGCGTGCCAAGGCGCTGGAAAGGTGTGCGTCTCGAGGAGGTAGAGTGCCTGCGGGAGGATCTGGCGGCAATTTTGTAGGTTTATATGCAGAATGGCAAAAAAGTAGCATTCAGCTGCGGGTAGGGGCGACGAAAGAGGTTTTCTCGCACTAGCTGCAACCGATCCTCCAGCTTGCTCTTCTTAATAGATCGGCCCAGTTTGGTTCATTTCATGGTTAGCCTAGTCATTCCCGACAAATGGCAGCAGGAGGCGGTCAGACTTTTGCGCGAAGGAAAAGATGTTGTTGTTGATGCGCCAACTGGGGCTGGGAAGACATACATTTTTGAGCTTCTGTACGACTCCATCCGCGGCCAAGCTGTGTTTACTGTCCCAACCCGGGCTCTGGCCAATGATAAGCTTGCCGAGTGGAGAGCGCGCGGCTGGGACGTCGGCATTTCGACCGGCGACATCGCGGAAAATCTGGAAGCGAGAGTTGTCGTGGCGACTTTGGAGACCCAAAAGGATCGTTTTCTACGCGGTGAAGGCCCTCGTTTACTGGTGATTGACGAGTACCAATTGCTCGCTGATCCGGTGCGCGGCGTGAACTACGAGCTGATCCTGTCGCTGGCGCCTGCCGAAACGCAGCTTCTCCTTTTGAGTGGAAGCGTTGGCAATCCGAACGATGTCGTCGACTGGCTGCGTCGAATCGGCCGTTCGGTTGAGCTCGTCGAACACAGGGAACGACCGGTTCCATTGGATGAAGTGATGCTTACCGATTTGCCGGGACGCTCGTCCGTACGCGGCTATTGGCCACGGTTACTCTTTCGGGCACTGCAGGCCGATCTTGGGCCGGTATTGGTTTTCGCTCCACGCAGGAAAGCGGCAGAGGATCTGGCGCAATCACTTGTAAACAGTTTGCCACCCGACGAGCCGCTCGTGCTTAGTCAGGAACAGGGACTTCTTGTCGGCGAACCACTGGCGAAGCTATTGCGTCATCGTGTTGCGTATCATCACAGCGGGCTTAGCTACGCTGTGCGTGCAGGAGTGATTGAGCCTTTGGCTAAACGCGGACAGTTACGGGTGGTGGTCGCGACCATGGGTCTGGCGGCTGGGATCAATTTCTCAATGCGATCGGTTCTTGTTACTGGAACGCACTATCAAGCGGGCAACTTTCAACGTCACGTCCGGCCGGATGAACTGCTGCAAATGTTTGGCCGGGCAGGCCGCCGAGGTTTGGATGAGACCGGTTACGCTCTTGTGACACACGAAGTACCACGGTTATTCGAGGCCCATCCGCTTCGCCTCAAGCGCGCGGAGCCTCTTGATTGGCCTTCGCTTTTAGCCGTGATGCAGAAGGCGGCTGTTTTGGGACAGGATCCGTTTCAAAGGGCTATCGAAGTATCGCGGCGGCTCTTTACCACGCGAGCGGCGGTCATTGGAATTGAGGGTTACTATCACCAGCCGGATCGGCCATGTGGTATCCGGGTAGATGTTGAGAGGGGTCGATTTGTGCGCAGGCACAAGATCGAAATGCAGAACTCGCATGGGGAGTGGGAGACTCAGCCGCTGCCGATACCTACAACGTTGGATGCAATCTGGGTCCGTTCACGCGAGAACCGTTGGAGACCGGCTCTTACAGTGGCGGAGACGCTCAAGGACCTTGGCTTCGGATCATTGTGCAGAATCCGGATCGATCGCAAACACTACGAGTATGGGAAGGAAGTTCCGGTTGCCGTGGTAAGCGCGGGTAAATGGCGTCCGGTGAAGTGGCTGAAGAAGGTTCTCAAAGAAAAATATCCGATCGTTGCGGTAAGGCGCGCGTTCAGCGAAAGCGAGTTTCAAGAAATGGTTATACCGTTGATCACGGTTAAGATGGGCGGCCAGCTTCACAAAATCGTTGAACGGAAAAACATCATGGTTGCGCGATTCCGGTTTGGGCATTTCAGCGTTCAAGGATATCTGGGAACCGATCAACGATGGCTGAGTAATCCCGAAACGCGGCGAGCTTATCCCGATGTCTGCCGAGAATGCCGTCATCGAGCGGAGTGCGAATCATTGGACCTCGCACCCACTCCGGCATTTGCCTGGCTTCAGCTTGGATTGATCGACGAGAAAGGGTTCCCAACGCGACGCGGCGTTTTGTTCAGTTTTTTCAATCAGGGTGAAGGCCTGGCAATCGCGGCTTCTCTGGAAGAAGAAACCTATCCGGTTAGCGACTTATTGTATGACATCGGCAATCTTCGAGCCGGTCACCGTTTTTCGTTGGATGAATCACCATTTGGAGGCCGGCTCGGCGTTGTTTGTCAGGAGACTTATCGCCGCGCCGAGTTTCCTGGATATTTGGAGATGGGCATTCCGCCCGGGCACGGTGCCGGCGCTTCCGAAGTCATTCGCGATGTAGTTGAATACCAGGTCCCACGGCAAAAACTGACAAATGAACTTTTGCGTGCCGGAGATATCGAGCGTGCTGTCACGGAGTGGAGAAGTTTGTTGCGGCAAATAGTTCATGCGCCGAATCTGCCGTGGGATCGTTGGATACAGCTGAAAGAACTGGCACGGAAGCATGTCGATCTCACAAAGAGTCCCGCCCAACAACGACTGCCTGAGCTTTTGCCAGCACAGCTAAGGATGCGGGTAGGGAATTTAAGGCTGATCAGACAAGTGGGAAACGCGGGCGCCTAGGACTGGTACTTGCCTCGGCTGCCAGACGCTGTTCTTGCACTTTCTGGTCTCCTGCGGTCCTATAGTCTGCTTCACATGGACTCGGATTCCGAACAGCAGTTACCAGCTGCGCGATGGGCTTATTGGCTGATGGGTATTTTCCTGACAGGAATGCTGATCGTGGCGTTCACAGTGTGGCTCGATCGGCAGAACCGGACAAACCTGGAGCAGATAAGCCAGCCAACTGCTGTCGGCGACCCGATTTCCATCGGGTTTGACCCTCGTCAGAATCCAGGTCACGAAGTCCTTCGCTGGAAAGGGCAAGGCTACTTTTTGCAGACCAATGAGTTAGCCCAGCTCCCTGATTTTGACGTGCGTAAAGCAGGGAAAGATGACAGCGGCAAAATCCAGCTTTATCAGTCGCCGAAACAGTCCGATCCAAGGATAGTTTTGGTCAAGTTTGCGTCGGGGCAATTTGTAGTGCTTACGCCGAGGTGAATCGAGTATGAGTGTGAGTGCTAGTGTGAGCGAGAAATATCGGAAAACGTCGCACTTGCACTCACAGTCGCGCTCGCACTCAAACTCATATCATCCCTTTGAGTCTGAAATATTCGACGGCTTCGCGGATAGCGAGATCAATGCCGCGGGGGCGATAGCCGATTTCAGTGATCGCTTTGCTCGAGCTGCAAAAACCAGCGCAGCGGCTTGCTTCCATTGCTTCGACGGCCGCTGGGGAATTTCCGTCGCGTCTGATTGGATTTTTGTCGATCACGGTAGCGAAAACCCGCGCTAACCAGTCTGGCGCCCCGATTTTCGATACGCGGCAGTCAGTAAACTGTTCCAGCTTGGAAAGAAATTCGTGAAGCCAAAGGTTTTGGCATCCGATCAAGTAGCGTTGTCCAGAAATGCCTCGGTTTAGCGCCAGCATATGTCCGACGGCCACATCGCGGACATCCACAAAATTGAGTCTAACCTTCAATCTGAACGGCGTGCGACCGGCCAGGAATTCGGTAATCACACGCCCCGTTGGAGTTGGTCTTGCGTCGTAGGGGCCGATCGCTGTAGTAGGCATAACAGTAACAATGGGAAGACCTTGATTCGACCGCTTTTCCACCTCTCGATAGGCCAAAAGTTTGGAAATGTGGTATGGGCCGTGAAGCTGTTTGATGTCGGCAATGTCCGCTTCGTTCTGTTCACCGCCTGGTTTAGAGGCAAGGATGCCGCTAGTGCTTGTGTAGACGACTTTTTCCACGCCGGCTTTCCAGGCCGCGTCGAGAATGTTCTTCGTTCCTTCGACGTTCGATCGGTGAATCGATTCTGGGTTTGACCTTGCATATCGATGGTCGGCAGCGACATGGAACAAAAATCGGCAGTTAGTCAGCGCTTTTGCGAGAGTATCTGGTCGCGACAGGTCTCCCTTGAACCAGTCGATTCCCGGGTCTATCCCAGGCACCGGCGCTTTGGAAGATCGCGTCAGTCCGCGAACCTTTGCGCCGGCATCAAGCAAGGCGGCTGCTACGTGCCACCCGACGAAACCGCGAGCGCCGGTTACCAATACCAGATCGCCTGTCATATGAGTGCTGGTGCTAGTGTTAGTTTTCTAACTTCCAACCATTAGACGCTAGGCCAAAACCACTACTTCCTTTGACGCGTTTTCTTCCAGGCGTTTAATAAAAATCCGGCACCGATCAAGAACATGAACAACGAAAGGAATTGCCCCCGGGTGAACGGCCCGGTCAGCGGGGCATCTGGTTCACGGAAAAGTTCCCCAATGATTCGCATGACGGGATAGAGGATAAAAAAACAGCCAGTGGTAACCCCGTCAGGGCGCCTGACCTTTAACCGAATCAGGAATAGACAAGTAAATAGCAAAACCCCTTCAAGCAATGCTTCATACAACTGGCTCGGGTGGCGCGGTGTCAGCACGGTAGCGAGCATCTCGCGCACTGGAGCGCTGTGCCGGGTAGCATCGATGATAGCGGGAACCGTGTTCAGGCTCGGATCGATCTGAACAGCTTTTTGAATCGCCTGCGATGCCTCATCCGGATGGTCCAGTAACTCTGCCGGAAACTGCATAGCCCATGGAACCGACGCTGCTCTGCCAAACAGTTCGCCATTGATAAAATTGGCGAGGCGTCCTGCGAATAACCCAATCGGAGCGGCCGTTACTATATTGTCTCCGATGCCTGTCCAGGAAAGATGATGTCGCCGGGCGTAAATCCAGGAAAAAATGACCAGGCCGAGGATACCGCCGTGGCTTGACATGCCACCATCCCAAACGCGGAAAATGCTGAGCGGATCTTCGGTCAGCATATTCGGCCGGTAAAAGAGTACATAACCCAGGCGCCCTCCGATCAGTACCCCGAATATCGCGGCATAAAATACAAAATCGCCAACCTGATTCTCTTTGAGCGCGCCGTATCCTTTTTTGGCGAGCCACTTCATCAGGTACAACGCCGCGATAAATCCGAAGATGTAAGCGAGGCCGTACCAACGGATTCCCAGCTGTTCGTTAAACTGGATCAGGAAAGGGCTGAGATGATGGACGTAGAAAGCGAGGGGCATTGTCGGCTTGAGAGGGCTATGTTAGGTAGGATCGCCCCGCAGCAATTTGAATCGAGGGGTTGTGCCGTGGCATCAGCTGGGCCCAAATTGGCGCTGGGCGACCTCGCGCGGCGGTCACGTCGAGGAGGGCTCTGCGGGCATTTCCTTGGCGTTCCATGGATCTCGGCGGCAGGGTCGGCCGCCCTACAGCTAGCGTTGAATGGCCAGCCTCGCCGCTATAGGTTTTCCTTATGCAGGAAATCGGCAAATTCGTCCTGATCTTGGGTCTCGTTCTTGCCGTAGTCGGGTTCTTGATTTGGCGAGTTCCGGGTCTCTTTGGCTGGGTCGGCAAACTACCAGGCGACTTCTCTATCCGGAAAGGTAACACGTCGTTTTATTTTCCGATTGTTACCTGCATCGTGGTAAGCATCATCTTGACGCTGATCAGCTGGCTGTTCCGGCGCTAATCTGGGTCCAGCCTCACTTTGATTGAGTGATTCCTTCCGGTGATACTTTGATATTCGGGCAGGAATCGATCCAGCGAGAGCCTTCCGGCATGGCCCACCTCACTGCGTTCCGCAAAACCAGCTGCACTTCCGGTTGATAATACGTGGGATAACTTTCGTGACCTGGGCGGAAATAAAAGATCTTACCGTTCCCCCGTTTCCAAATACATCCGGAGCGAAACACCTCGCCCCCTTCAAACCAGGAGATGAATATGGTTTCATCCGGGGTCGGAATGACAAACGGTTCCCCGTACATTTCTTCGTGCGGTATCTCGAAGTAGGGACCAAGGCCTTGAACGATGGGGTGGCCAGGGTTGCAGACCCAGAGGCGTTCCTTTTCTGCAGCCTCCCGCCAAGTAAGCGAACAGGTCGTTCCCAAAAGGCGTTTGAAGATTTTAGAGTAGTGCCCGGAATGCAAAACAATCAGCCCCATTCCTTCCAACACCCGCTTTTGGACTCGATCGACCACAGTGTCGCTGACTTCGTTATGCGCGACGTGTCCCCACCAGAGTAACACGTCGGTCTGCGCTAAGCGTTCTTCGCTAAGACCATGCTCGGGGTCCTGTAAGGTCGCGGTTTCCACCGGGATTTCATCACGCAGGATGCTCGCGATCTGAGCGTGAATTCCATTCGGATAAACTGCTCGAATCTCTTGCGATCTTTGCTCGTGAACGTTCTCGTTCCAGACGACGACTTTATTCATTGTTGTTGAGCTGAACTTTGGGGATTGCTCTTCGGTCGCCGTTGGATCGTGATTCGTTTGATTCGCGCATCGTCATTTGGGCTGAAGCTCATGACGTACGGATCATCTTTCAAAAGGTTATGCACGATCCGGCGATCGTAAGAATTCATCGGTTCCAGCTTTACCGGCCGTCCGGAAATTCGGACGGTATCAGCAATCTGACGAACCCGTTGCCGCAACTGGTCATCGCGCATAGCGCGCCAATGGCCCACATCGACCTGTACCCGTGGGGCATTTCTGTCTTGCGACTGGAGTATCCGGTTTAGCAAGAACTGCAAATCTTCAAGTGTGGCACCGTTGTGCCCGATCAGGAACTCGCTTTGGGCGGTAAACACCTGAAGCTGGCGCCCACCCTCTGTCTCAATCTCCTGTATTTCGGTGACGAAACCGAGGTAACCCAGCATAGTGTCGAGTATTTCCTTGGCCTCCATGACGTTGAGTGTGGGTGTGAGTGCGAGTTTGGGGGTAGTCCAACAGTTATCTTTATCGGTAGCTTTTCTTTTTCGCAACCGCAGTCGGTTTAGCAACTTTTACCAGCTGTGGTTCTGCTTGATTCCGGGTGAGTAACATCTGCCCGATGAAGAACAGGTTTTGAACCGTCCAATACAGGGCCAATGCCGAAGCGTAGTTATAGCAGAACACAAGGAAAATCACCGGCGTGAAAAGCAGAATCCGCTGTTGAGCCGGATCGCCTGTCTTCGGAGTCAGACTGATCTGCAAAACTGAGGTAGCAGCCATCACAAGCGGCAAAATATTAATTGGGAACCCCGCTAAATGGAAAACGGTGTCGGGCTGCGACAAATCGCGTACCCACAAAAAGGTGCTATTGCGAAGCTCGATTGCCTTATCAAGCATGCCATAGAAACCGAAGAAAATCGGGATCTGGATCAACATCGGAAGGCATCCACCAAAAGGATTAACGCCGTACTCTTTGTACAGCTTCATTGTTTCCTGATTCAGGCGCTGCGGATCGTCCTTATACTTTTGTCGCAGATCGTTGATGAGTGGCGAAAGCTTCGCCATCTTGCGCATCGACTTTGTCGCCGCGTTCTGCACTGGCCAGAGCAAAGAACGAATGATGAGGGTCAGGATGATGATGGCCAACGCGTAACTCCCTACCCATGCGTGAAGGGTGTTTAGCGAGGTCAGAAGGAGGACACTAATCCATTT
>JBPYFC010000127.1:0-3346 GCA_051984705.1 Chthoniobacterales bacterium
CTTGCTCGCTGAACTGCGTCGCCCAGCTTGGCCAGATCCTTGCCAACTCCTCGTGCCAGATCGGGTCGCCCGCCGCCTTTGCCGCCCAGGATTTGTGTGAGCTCTTGCACCACGCGACCGGCCTGGAGCTGTTTGGTCAATGACGAATCCACATACGCTAGCACGTGGACCTGGTCAGCAGTCTTTCCAAAGAAAATTGCCACACCAGTAAACCGCTTTGTTTTCAGCACGTTCGCGATGGCTTGCAGATAGTCGCCACTCGCGTCGTCCAAAGTCTCGATGATCGTCTTGTCAGACAAAGGAAGACCGCTCACGAATTGTTCCGCTTCGCGCTGAGTCGTTTGCGTCTTCTGCTTTTCAATCGATTTCCGGAGATCAACGAGTTCTTTGTTTAGCAGCTCAATCTGAGCGCTCTTCTCGTCGAGCTGGCTTTGGAGCTGCTGAAAAGCTGTCAGCCCGGTGAGCGCCTCGATACGCCGTACACCAGCTGCGATGGCGCCTTCGCTGGTAATTCTGAACATACCAATTTGTCCGGTCCGCAACACGTGCGTGCCTCCGCACAGCTCCATCGAATAGCCATCCAACCGTCCTGGATTGCCTCCGATTTGTACCACCCGTACCTCGTTCCCATATTTTTCGCCGAAGAACTGCATGATTTCCGGGCGTGAACGTACCTCGTCGAAAGGGGCTTCGATCCAGCTCACGGGATCATTGGAAATCACCCGGCGATTAACCAGCTCCTGGATTTGCCGCACCTGGTCATGGGTCAAAGGCTGGCTATTAAAGTCGAAGCGCAAATAGTCGGGCCCGACATAAGAACCTTTTTGGCGGACATGGCTTCCCACGATTTCGTGAAGGGCCCAATGAAGCAGATGCGTTGCCGTATGGTTAGCCTCGATCATCCGGCGTCGCGCCTGGTTCACTTTCAAAACAACTTCGACCGGCGGTTCAGCCTCAACAGCTCGATCGAGTTTGAGGTAAAAGGTTCTTCCCTGGCGCACGATGCCCGAAACAGGGATGGATTGGCCATCCGGTAACATGACCTCGCCAGTGTCACCTACTTGACCACCCATTTCGGCATAAAAAGGAGATCGATCGACGGAAGCCAGGACCTGATCTTGTTCCTGTAGGATGCTGACCAGTTTGCCTTTTGCTTCGTCGTGGTAAAAGCCGACGAACTCGGTTGGGACGGTCACTTCTACGGCGCTTATGACTTCCGTTTCGCGAGCCGCGCGAGAGCGTTCACGTTGGGTCTCAAGGAGTCGCTGGACAGCTGCGAGATCGAGCGTCATCCCGCGTTCGCGCACAAGTACCTCGGTCAGATCGACCGGGAAACCGTAGGTATCGTATAGCTTAAACGCTGTCTCGGCGGAAAATTCACCTTTCTGCTGTTTTGGCAGCGCCTCTTCAAACAATCGCAAGCCGCGATCAAGAGTGCGATTGAACAGGGCCTCCTCACTCTCCAATACTTGAGCAGCCTTCGATTCTTGCTGTCGAAGTTCCGGGAAAACTTCTCCGAAGGTCTCGACCACGATCGGAACGAGCTTGCTTAAGAAACCCTCTGAACCAAATCCGAGATAGCGTCCAAACATCACTGCACGTCGCAGGATTCTCCTTAACACGTAATTGCGATCGGTATTGCTGGGAATAATCCCATCCGCAATACCGAACGTGAGAGCGCGCAAGTGATCCGCGATAACTCGGAACGCCACATCCACCTTTTCCTGTTCCGAGAGATGTGCCCGAGAGTCTGGCAAAGTTCCTTGATACTCTTTTCCGCTCAGCTCTGTGATTTTACGAAAGATCGGCAAAAAGACTTCGCTATTGTAGTTAGAGATCGGCTTGGAAAAGTCTTTGAACCCTTCAGTGCTAGCCATGATACCGGCGACCCGTTCAAATCCCATTCCAGTATCGACATGTTTCGCCTGCAGTGGTGAGAACGTCCCATCAGCGTTCGCGTTAAATTGGATAAACACGAGATTCCAGATCTCAATGCAAAGCGGGCTGCCTTGATTAACCAACTTCCCCTCGGAGTCCCCTTTCGTCGTCAGATCAACGTGCACTTCCGAACAGGGTCCGCAGGGTCCCGTGTCTCCCATCATCCAAAAATTATCTTTCCGATTTCCGCTGACGATGTGTTTCTTAGGATCCAGCCCTGCCCTCTGAAACGGCACAGCCCAATGATCGAAAGCTTCTTGATCAAAGCTCGACGGATCGCCTTCGCCAGGCTGATATACCGTTGCATAGAGTCGTTCGGGCGGAAATTTCCAGCGTTCAACTAAGAGTTCCCATGCCCAGGCAATTGCTTCTTTCTTGAAGTAATCGCCAAAGCTCCAGTTCCCGAACATCTCGAAAAAAGTGTGGTGATAGGTATCGAAACCGACGTCATCGAGATCGTTATGCTTCCCACCGGCACGAATACATTTCTGCGTATCTGCCACTCGAGGTGGAGTGAATGGAGCTTTCTCCTGACCGAGAAAATAGGGAACGAACTGATTCATTCCTGCGTTGGTAAAGAGCAGATTTGGAGCGGTCGGCATCAGACTCGCTGAAGGCACGATGGTGTGCTGTTTCTCGCGAAAGAAATCTAGAAACGATTGCCTGATGTCAGATGCGTTCATGGTGCGCCGGCTTTAAAGCCGAGTCGCGAAGATCCGCGAAAAATGGGGAGCGCGCAAACGGTAGCGTCGCTAACCTGCATTTTCATTACAATGCGGCCGATCCGCCGGAACCGCCGCTCCGGCAAGTGCCAGAGCGGCTCTTTGGGGTTTGTCCGCGACGGATTTGCGTTCCAAAATTCGAGCTAATCCTGCGGAGTCGGGATATCCCTTTTCAACAGAGCAAAAGGGCTAAATCCGTTTTCGATTGCTCGTGACCAAATAATTGCCAGTGCGCCTGAGCCGCCATCGCGGTGAATACGGTAAATCCCGGACTCTAAACGCATTGGGCCGATGAACGGCTCACCGTTAAGTGTTCCGGCGAATGGTCCTTTCTCCGAGACGATTGTATAGGTTGACGGAACCCGAATTTCACAGGTCGCGTCGTCACTTGTCATCGGCAGCAACTGGCCCAGAACTGAGAGGCGAAACGCAATCGGCAAATAATTCTGGCGGATAAAGCCCGCTGCCCGGGGAGGCATCCGATGAACGGTCGCAAGCGGCGTTTCAGTCGAAACCAGTCGCTCTGGAATCGTGTCTTTGATTAGCCCAGCTTTCATCCGAATACCGGTCATCCCTTCCAGAACGTAATAAAACGGGCGCCGTCGAAAAATCGTTTCGCCCTTACTGTCCATCACATATTCGTCCGGTTGCGTTAGCATTAGCGCGGTTTTCACCTGACCAATCTT
>JBPYFC010000128.1:0-3040 GCA_051984705.1 Chthoniobacterales bacterium
CGGCACCGCTTCCGCGGCAGACTGGTACCGAGTTCGGGGTCCGGTTTGGAAAAAAGCTCAATCCTGCTCTTGGCATCATCGAAGTCGGGTTGCTGACGCTGAATACAGACCCAAACAAGAGCGATTCTGTAGGAACGGCAATGCCTGCGTATAAGGTCACTTTGGTTGGAGAGGATGGGCGGGTTATTGAGACCGGCGAAACGGGAGAGTTGTACGTGTCTGGCCCAGGGTTATTTGACGCCTATCTTGCTCCTTGGCGACCGCTCAACACCCTAATGAGGGAAAATGGATTCCCAACGGGCGACTTTGCTCGCCAGGACAAGGATGGATATCTCTATTTGCTCGGACGCGGCAAAAACCGCTTACAAGTCGATGGTTTGCAGTTCTTTTGCGAAGAAGTTGAGACGGCCCTGAACACGCTTCCTGGAATCAAAGAGAGTCGTGTCTTCCTGGATCCTGATTCCGGACAGCTTTCTGCAGAGGTTGTTGGTCCGGTCGATAAGACTGAGAGACTGGAGAAATTGCTTCTCGAACAATTTGATGCCAGGAAAGTGCCGCGGATGTTTCGAGTGGTCGATCATCTGCCGCGAACTCCAAACGGCAAACTACGTCGAGAATAAACATGCCCATTGTCGTCCAGAAATACGGCGGAAGCAGCGTGGCCGACGCGGAGAGGCTGAAGCGAGTCGCGTCTCGGGTGATGGCAACCAAGAAGCTGGGACACGACGTGGTCGTGATTGTTTCGGCTATGGGCGACACGACCGATGATCTATTAAGGCTCGCCAAACAGATTTCCGCGAATCCGGATCGGCGGGAACTCGACATGCTGCTTTCAGCTGGGGAGCGAATTTGTATGGCACTCCTGTCGATGGCGATTCGCGAATTGGGAGGAGACGCAATCAGTTTTACCGGCAGCCAATCTGGAATCATCACCAATGATCGTCACATTGATGCGCGGATTATCGAGGTGCGCCCTTTCAGAGTACAAGATGAGCTGGGCCGCGGAAAAGTGGTCGTCATCGCCGGATACCAAGGTGTCTCCTACCGCAAAGAAGTAACGACTCTCGGCCGGGGTGGCAGCGATACGACTGCTGTAGCGATGGCCGCTGCGCTAGGTGCCGAATGGTGCGAGATCTGCTCCGACGTGGATGGAGTTTATTCTGCGGATCCGAGGATCGTTAAGGATGCAAAACGAATCCCGGTCCTCTCCTACGAGGAAACTCAGGAATTGGCTGAGTCCGGTGCGCGCGTACTGAATGCTCAAGCCGTCGAATTTGCGAAAGAGAAAGGGATCGCGATCTATGCGAGATCGAACACGAGTCCGTTGCCGGTGAATGATCCGTCCAATGACGGGACGATTGTGCGTAAGTACTCGCCTAGACTACCTGGATCAGTCATCGGGGTTGCGAGCGAAAAAGAGGTTGTAATGATCCAAAGTCACGACATCGATCGCCTTCTATGCCTAATGGACGAGGCCGGAGTGCCGGGCAAGCAACTTCACTTTGCCGCCGCTGAAGACGGCCAAAAGCTGGTGACGCTTGTGGTGTCGAAAGAAAACCTACACCAGGAAGCAAAGTTCCGGACAGCAATCAATGAGATTGGTCACTGGAATGACACACTTGCGGCGGTAAGCATCATTGGAGCGGGAATCAACTCCTCCAACGTTCAAACGCTGAGGGGGGCGCAAGCTTTGCAGACAGCCGGAATCGGTATTGCAAATATTGCTACGTCCTCCTTTCGGACGACCTGGTTAGTCGAACGGGCAAAGGCTGAAGAAGCTACGCGCCTGCTGCATCGGCTATACCTGGAAGAAACGGCCACGCGTGCGCCGTAAATTCATAACCCGACCGCCAAAAAGCGGCGGAATCAAGCCAAAGAAAAACCAGCTCGATCAGAGGGGGAACTCGTTCTGGGGGCCAATCGAGCTGGTAGTCAAAACACTAGTCTCCTCGTACCGATCCAGCAAACGATTTTTGCAAAAAAAAAAGATTCTTGTAGAGGCCTCGGGCATGGCCGCTGCTTCACTTTTTGAGTTGCTCTAGTCAGCACCAAGAGGAACGATTCTGCCAGATGTTCTACCCCAGGAGCTATCGGGTACTTACACAACTGTGTAAAGAAACGTTTCGTGATAAACCCCAGCCGCTTGTACCTTCGCTGGTCGATTTTGCTTTTGGCCTTTTCCACGGACAACATAACCTCTTTCAACCTTGTGACACGGCGTTCCACGACTTTGATCACACGATGGAAGCGACTGCGGTCGTGCTGAGGTTGCTGGTGGCGCAACGCGCACGAATCATCGCGGAACGCACAGCATCTGGCGCGCTGCACGTCGACCTGACAGATACCATCCTGAGCCCGCGCGACTGGGAAATGGCTATCGCGGCAACTCTCTTTCACGATACCGGATATTTGAAATGCAAAAATGATACAAGTGGCTCAGGCGCAAAATATTCAACGATTCACGTCGGACGCAGTTGCTTCTTCGCCTGGGATTTGTTACCCGAGTTCGGATTTTCGAACGACGAACTCCGCCAGATCCAGAACGCTATCTCGGCAACAGCGATTTCGACAAATATCAAACAACTTCCGTTTCGCGACGCTCGTGAATGGCTTATCGGCTCAATCGTTGCGACCGGTGACATGATTGGACAGCTCGCTGCGGAGGACTATCCAGAGCGGCTGCCCGGCCTATACCTGGAGTTTCGAGAGGCCTCAAGCTTCTCCAAGATCCGTGAGGGTAGCTTTGCAACCTATAATAGCTTGCTGGATCTCCTGCAGGATACCGAAAAGTTCTTTCACAACTATGTCATGCCGATCCTGAACAATGATTGGAAAGGTACTTATCGACTCTTGGATGATTCGAAAGGCGACAACGTTTTCATGAAGAGGATCAAATTCAACATTGCCCGGGTTAAACGAATCGCTCAGTTGCTTGCGCAACCCTAGCGCAGCCCGTACGGGCTGCGGTTTTCAGTTTTCAGTCTTCCGTCTTCGGTTGGCAGGGCTTGCTGAGCCCTGAGATGGCGGCGACAACGGCTGG
>JBPYFC010000129.1:0-7080 GCA_051984705.1 Chthoniobacterales bacterium
AAGATTGGCATCGCCTGTTTTCCGTTGATCGGCGGGAGCGGGATCCTGGCGACCGCCCTGGGATCAGAATTGGCGCGGCGTGGTCATGAAGTTTACTTTTTTAGTTACGCTCAACCAGTTCGCCTGGACCTGCCGCAGGATAATCTTCATTTCCATCGAGTCGACGTTGCGCACAACCCCTTGTTTCCTTCTCCCGATTACACTCTGCCGCTTGCGGTGAAAATGGCAGAGGTGGCGCGCGCTCAGCAGCTCGATGTTTTTCATGTTCATTATGCGGTGCCGCACGCACTCGCTGCGTGTTTAGCCGCGCAGATGTTAGGCCCATCCGCTCCGCGCATCGTAACCACTTTGCATGGAACGGATACGACTCTGCTGGGGCAGGATCCTGATTACCGCATGGCTATCGAGCATGCGCTCGTTCATTCCGATGCGGTGACAGCAGTCTCAGAAAATCTTCGGAATCAAACACAGGAAATTTTTCGATCGCAACGTCCGATTACAGTCATTCCGAATTTCTTTACTCCGAATAAATCAAGGAGAAGCCGCAGGGAGGTTCGAAGCGAGCTCGGTTTAACCGACGAATTTCTGGTCCTGCACATGTCGAGTTTGCGGCACGTGAAACGGATCGATCTCCTTCTGCAGACGATTGCCAACTTGAAAAACCGCGAGCGCGTTCGGTTGTTCATTCTGGCAGGTGGCCCTTTCGATGCCTACGAGCCATTGCTCGATCAATTGGGCGTCCGGGATGTCGTGATTCTTCGGCAAAACACCGCGGTGGTGGATGAGTATTTGCAGGCCGCCGATGCGGGACTCTACACATCCGAATACGAAAGCTTCGGACTGAGTATTCTCGAGACCATGTTTTACGGAAAGCCCGTCGTTGCCTTCGGTGTCGGTGGCATTCCCGAAGTCATCGGTGATTCTTGTCCGTTGTATCATTTCGGTGACACCGCCGCGGCTGCTTCTGCGTTGGACGGGTTGATTGAATCTCCGGCGCAGGCGCGAGAACTGGGGCAACGAAGCCACATTCGCGCAATCGAGAAGTTCTCAGCAGATCGCATCCTGCCCCAGTATGAAGCGCTCTACCGCGAAGTAATTTCCGGCAAGATGCACCGTGTAGGGATCGAACCTACGACCCAGTGATTAAGAGTCACTTGCTCTACCAGCTGAGCTAACGGTGCAAATGCCTGTTTACTAGGCTAATGTTACACAAACGCGTATTTTCATGTTTCCAAAATCCGTAGCGTATTCGGTAGCGGAAAGCGTAGCGTTGTGTTAGCATTGGACCCATAAAGAACCCGAAATTACTCGTACCGGTTCGATGCACAACGCGGAAATTTTCTTTACGTAGTCCGCGCTCCGATTTTGAAAATCGTAGCCTATTCGGTAGCTGCCAATTGGTCTGGCTATGAGGATTGACAGAATCGCTAGTGCCTTTGAATTAGCAGAACGTTACGGCGAGGATTTCTCTCGCGAGAAGTGATTTACGATCAGATCCCCTAGCAGACGACCAACTGTTTTCGATTGAAACTGCTGTTCGATCGTTCCTAATATTGGATGATCAGGGGAAAGATTGCCAGTTGAGCCGACTGGCCGGAGTCGTCTCAACCGGATTGATAGCAAATGTCGGCTCGAAACCTCATCGCGGACAAACTGTTCTGGGAAATGCTGGGACGCTGGAAGCGTTCAAGCCCTGAGTTGGATCGCATTCAATTCCTGAAAACAGTGCCGTTCTTTGACCGACTCTCGAATCGGCAACTCAAGAGGGTGTCCGATATTATGTTCCAGCGCACTTATGAGGCGGACGAAACGATTTTCGAGGAAGGGCAACCCGGAGCAGCGCTCTTTTTGATCTTGGACGGCAAGATCGCGATAGAAATTTGCCGCGAGAGCGAGACAACTCGTTTGGCCGTTTTGGAAACGGGCGCCTTTTTTGGTGAGATGGCGTTGCTTGATGAAACCCCGCGTTCTGCGAGTGCGCGGGCATTGGAGCGGACTCGAACACTAGCGCTTTATCGGAATGACCTGAATGGGTTGAGGCATCGGCATCCGCGAACTGCCTGCCAAATTTACCAGTCCATTGCGACGATAATCGGCGACCGTCTTCGTTCCACCAATGAATTGGTGCAGGTGAAGATTTCTGCCGACACGGAAGGATTAAGGTGAGCAACGGCCAGGATTTCGAAGAGAAAGAACGCGAGCGCAAAGTTCGGCGCAAAATATTTTATCTCACATTTGCCATCCTGGCCCTGATTTGCGGGGGATTTCTGGTCTGGAAGTTAAGTGGTCTGATTCTGCCGATCATTGTGGGTGCCCTGTTGGCGTTTTTGTTCCGACCGGTCAAGGATCGCTTCAGGGTTCGATGGCTGGCCCATGAGCTTCAAGTTCTGTGTTCCTTCGCAGCCATTGGTATCGTCTTGTTTTTCGCCTTTAACACTCTTCGCAAACACATTCCCGACGAAAAGCAAAAGCTCGAATTCAAAGTCCGCCTGAAATACAAACTCAACGAAAAATATCGGCAGTTGGTAGTGAAGCCAGCAGAGGGAAGATCAAATACGGCGGCGGCGTTAGCTGAGAGGGAAGCCGGTCCGCTCATGGATGAGATCAATCAGGCACTCAATCTTAGTCCCCAGGAACGCGATCTCTTCCTAAAATATTGCGCTGGACACGACGGCAAACCTCCCGTGCAGAGTAAGTTTGTTGATTACTTTCGGGCAAACCAAAGGACCAGGGAATATGTGATTCCAGAAAAACCTCCGTCTGAATCTGGTGTCGTCTCACCGACAGGTTCGCTCGCACCTGCTCCTGCTCAACCATCAACTGTCGAGGAGGGAACGAGTCTGGAAAGCAAATTGTCCGCATGGATGTTGGCACCGTTGGTTTTTGTCTTTCTAGGTTTCGATAACGGGCAGATCCGCCGCTTTTTCATCAGCCTCGTTCCCAATCGCTACTTTGAGTTATCCCTGACGGTGCTTGATAAACTCGATGACGCCATTGGCAGGTATTTACGCGGAACATTGATGGAATGTTTTCTGGTGGGCCTGACTCTTACACTCGGATTGATCCTCCTTGGTATTCCATGGGGAATCGCGGTCGCAATTGGCGTGGTTTCCGGACTTCTCAACGCCATTCCGTTTCTCGGCATCATGATCGCTCTGGTGATTAGCGTTGGTTACGCGTTGATCGCGGAGGACATAAGACCGGTGATTCCCGGCCTGAATCCGAATGATCTGGCGCTGTACGTGCTTATTGTCGTGGTCCTCGTGCACCTACTGGACGACGTTGTCTTTCAGCCTTTTGTCCTTGGCAGCGCGGTAAACGTGCATCCGCTCGTGGTAGTGATTGCAATAATCGGCGGCTCTCTCATCATGGGTTTGTGGGGGATGTTATTCGCTGTTCCCACGGTTGTCGTCGTGAAAACTGCCGTCTCGACGTTCTTTAAGGAACTGAAGGATTATCGCATTATTTAATGCGAGCCTTTCACCCTGAACGTTTTTCAGGCCAGCAGATCGTTTTCAGTTAACCTTTCCAGCAATGATCCTCGGACGCCTAGCACAACCGAGTAACTTTGAATTGGTCCGTTGGAGGCCCTCGTCTGTACCTCACCAATTGGGCAACCCACTAAGCCGCTTTTTGGCAAGTCCTCTGATATAAGGCGGTGCCAAGCAACGTCAGCGGAAGGAGTGAGACTAAGAATGTCAGGTGATACCAAATCGGGAATTTGCTCCAAAGCAGGTAGTGACCAGGGATGAAGAGACCAAGCAACACGATTCCGGTGAGGGTGGCAGCAGCTTTCATCCGGTCCTTGCCAATCCACGCGACCACAAATCCCGCGCCGAGAGAAGAAATGGCACCTAAAACGAGACGGGCGACCTTCATTGCAAGGGTAAAATTGAAGGCGGCTTCGGCTTCGTGGTAGTGTGGCCACGAAGCGCGTAATGCCAGATTTAGCACCGTGGCGACAAAAAACCAGGCGACCAGCGCCGCTATGGTGGCGCCAATGGTCTTGAAGGTTGCGTAGCGGCTTGAGGGTGTATCGTGCTGAGTGTTTGCCAAGGATATTGTGTTCATATTAGTTTAATTGTACTAGTATAATTATAATATGAAAGCTGAATTTTATATCCTCGGCGCCCTTCACCGCGGTGACTTCCACCCCTACGAAATTAAACAGCGGCTCAATAACGCTCTGGTCGAGTGCTACACCGACGTCGACGTCGGCACCCTCTATTATGCTGTGCGGCAACTGGTCAAATCGGGCGATATCGCGCCAAAGAAGACGCAGAAGGTTACACGCGGCGGCGAACGCACGATTTACCGAATCACAGCTCAGGGTCGAAGGCGATTTCAGGAGCTTTTGCTCAAGCGATTTCAGGAAGAAGGAACCATGGCCCAAACGATTTATCCTGCTCTGCTCTTTCTCGATCTTGCCGACCTGCCAGCTTTAGCCAGGCTATTGCGCAAGCGTCTGATCCAAACCGAATCAGCGCTGACAAAAACGAGTGCGATCAAAAAGCAGTTCGGTAGGCGCCTCGGGAGCGGCAATTCCCATCTTGTGGATCACCTCATTCGAATTCACCAACTGGATTGCAGATCGTTGCGGCGATTGCTACGCGAAGTTGAAACCGGAAAAATTCGAGCGCCTCAGCCTGCTGCCATCAAGCAATTGGGTTCGCTGTCCGCGGATGCGAAGCCGAGGTGATAGAGCCAACTTTCGGTTTCCCTAATTTTCCAATATCGAGAGCTAATGACTTTGAATCACCGAAGCACGAGATCGAGGATTCGTTAGGGCTCGTTCCATGAAGCTGAGCAAATTACAAAGCCAAAACTTTGAAAAGTATTGACACGCCTTCGCCGTTCTGGGTAAAAAAAAGAAAAGAGAAAAGCGACTTGGGCAGAAAATTGTCTCAAAGAGAAATTTTTAATATGAGGACCATCCAAATGAATAAACAACCTACAGTCATTAGGATGTATCTCCTCCGAGGTGTATTTTCGCTTAGTCTGGCTTTTCTCGTTGTGATGCCTCTGGCGCGGGGACAATCCCGCAATCTTGCGGGCAAGCAAAGCGTGAATGCGAGCGAGCGTACGCCGCAGGTTGCGCCGCCGGGCGCGCATAGGTTACCCATTCTGCCGATACCGCAGGCTCCGCAGGTAGTTCTCTATGACCAGTACAACAACGGCGGACCCAACGCCACGAGGTCCACGGCGTTTTCAGACTTACCGACCTTCAGTACTGATCTGGCTGACGACTTTGTCGTCCCCGCAGGTCAGACTTGGAATGTTCAATCGATTGACGCCGATGGCACTTACAATTTTGGGCCGGGCCCTGCCACCGATTGGAATGTTTTCATTTATACCGACAACGCAGGCCTTCCTGGCACGCAAATTTTCAGCGCGACCAACCAACCGGTCGTGGTCGTCGGCACCACCTTCACGGTAAACCTGCCCGTCGCAGCGGTTCTCAGCGCTGGCACGTATTGGATCGAGATCCAAGCCAATATGACCTTCAGTCCGCAGGGCGAGTGGGACTGGACCGACCGAATGCTGCAATCGAATTCGGGAGCTGCAATCCGGAATCCTGGCGGTGATGTCGGGTGCGGCACAGACTGGATAAGAAAGATTTTTTGTGTTGAAAGCATGGATCCTGATCAGGTTTACCGGCTCAACGGAACAATCGGTGGTGAATCGATTCAGCTCGGCGCCCAGAAGAAAAAGATCAACGGAATTAATTCGGTGCGTCTCACCTGGAGTGGAGCGACCTCAAACAATGTCGATGTCTATCGCAATAGCATTGTAGTTGCGACGACGGCGAACGATGGTTCCTATGATGATTCCACCGGTGACACTGGCCGAGCTCAATATAGATATAAGGTGTGTGAAGCTGGCACCCAAACCTGCTCTAATGAACTTCTAGTACGGTTCCCGCGCTAGGGAACCCATCTGAGCGCCGAAAGGAACCTCATACACGGGGCGAAAATGTACACGCCGCAATCGGCGCTTGTTTGCAACTGACTTTGAATCACCCACCCGAACACCTGACAAATCAGAACCAGAAATCGACGTGATCGGATCGCCGTTTGCATGAGGATGATGCTCGAAATGTTATATCGTCGCAACCCAACAGATAGCCGTCGGATGTAGCCAACGGAGCAAAACTCCGTTGGAACGGAAATCGATGCGCTCGACCCTATGATCCCCTGCCCCATCCTTCTCGACTTTTGGGAACGGGTTCGGTCCACCCGAGAGGCGGGGGGGCCGCGATTCTGCGATACAGAAACTCCGTAAGATTGATTTCTCGTCTGGAATTTTTTTCCAAAATGCCGCCCGGCAAACACAGCCAGCGAGTCAATGAAAATAGCATCTTACTACGGAGCGACACCGCTACTAAAAGAGTCACTACAAACCGTCGGGGTGCGTCGGTAACCTGGACAGTTTAGCTGGGTGAACCGCGACATGCTTTTGGGAGCCTATCATCCCGCCAATTTCATGACGCCGGGTGATTCACACGTAATTCTGACTTATCTGTCGACCGAATAGAAAACTCGACGCTGGACGATGGTTGCCACTATCTTCAGTTGTAACAGCGCGGAGGATGAACGCGATGCCACACTCGTCGGCGCCAGAACAAAACGCCGAACAGAAGCGACAGCGTCTTGAACAAGCGGCTGCTGGTCTCGAAGCGCAACGAGCAGTCCTGGGGGATCTAGTCGTCGATTCCGCGCTCGAAGCGCTGCGTCGGCAGCTAACTGAGTTGGGACCGTCAACCGACGGACGCGACCGGTTGGCGGGTGAACGCAAACTGATCACAGTGATGTTTGCCGATATTTCCGGTTATACCGCGCTGGCTGAGAAAATTGATCCGGAGCGTGCGCGCGACCTTTTGAATGACTGCTTCGAACATCTCGTTCCGATGGTCGAGAAGTACGGAGGGACGATTGATAAGTTCGTGGGCGACGAAATTGTGGCGCTCTTTGGCGCCCCGGTAGTGCATGAAAACGACGCCGAACGCGCCTGTGCCGCTGCGCTCGAAATGATGGCAGCGTTGGCCGATTTCAATCGGAAAAAGAACACAGACCTCGGTTT
>JBPYFC010000130.1:0-6688 GCA_051984705.1 Chthoniobacterales bacterium
GATGATGCGAAACACGTGAGCATCGCGTCGCTAGGAAAAGAGTTCTACGACCTGGCCATCACGGTGAACGGATTCAGCAAGTCGTATGCAATGACTGGTTGGCGACTCGGCTATCTGGGCGCACCGGAACCTATCGCGAAAGCGATCGATTCTATCCAGAGTCATCGTACGTCGAATCCATGCTCTTTTGGCCAAAAAGGTGCACTAGCAGCGATCAAAGGCGATCAACAGCCAGTGAACGATATGCGCGACGAATTCAATCTGCGCCGCGAGTACATGGTGGAACGATTTTCCAAGATTCCGAACATCACCTTCGTGCGGCCTCAAGGGGCGTTTTACGTGCTGGTTAACGTAAGTAAGTTTGGCCTCACATCCCAAAATTTTGCCGATCGGCTTTTGAGCAAAGCCAACGTGGCTGTCGTACCAGGAATCGCTTTCGGCGACGATCGCACGCTTCGATTCAGCTACGCCACAAGCATGGACGTGATCAAGAAAGGCATCGACCGTTTCGAAGAATTTTGCCGGACGTTGTAGTTTGGGGCGTTGCTTGCAACGCCCGCGAGCCTGGTGCATCAGAAATTCCTGGGCGTTGCGAGCAACGCCCCTCCACGCCGATGTCCATTCTACGAAAATATTTGGCTGTGTACGGCGTGATGCTACGGAACTCGCTTGTCCGCGAGATGAGTTTCAAGCTGAACTTCGTTCTCTGGATGGTCGTTGAAGCCCTTTGGTTCGTTGGGCAGCTCGTTTTTATCGGAGTCATTTTCAGCCACGTGGAAAGGATCGGGGACTGGACGAAATGGCAGATGGTCCTACTTGTCGGAACCCACCAGATCATCAGCCAGGTTTTTCAAGCTTTTTTTTATGTGAACGTTACCAATATCCCGGAGTTAGTGCGAACCGGGAAACTGGACTTTGTGCTGCTCCAACCTGTCGACGGCCAGTTTATGACCTCTGTGCGACGATTCGGCCTGGATAGCCTGGTCAACGCGCTGGTAGGGGTAGGAATCGTAATTTATTCGCTTGTGCAGCTTCACGTCACCCCCGGTATAGGGCAGATATTCTTGTATATCGTCACCGTTTGCCTCGGCGTGACAATCCATTACGCAATCATGTTTGGCCTCGCCTCTGTCAGCTTTTGGATTATTCGCGCACAGGGCTTAATGTGGGGCTATTACAACATCATAAACCTGGCGCGCTACCCTGACGCAGTCTTCAAGGGCGTCATGAAATTCGTCTTCAGCTGGTTGATTCCAGTGATCGTGGTTACTAACGTCCCAACGCGCGTTCTGACGCAGGCATCTGCGACACCTTGGCTGCTGATTGTCCACCTCCTCTGCGCATCGGTTTTGATGCTGCTTTTTTCGCGTTTTGTCTGGCGGATTGCGTCCAGCCGTTACTCCAGTGCCAGTACCTGACACCTGAATTTTGGCAATGCGATCGGTCAAAATCCGGATCGAAAAAGCGGGTCCGCCCTGACCTCAAACTCCGGGTATAAACCTGATATCTTTCCCCTTGCGTGGCCGTCTAATTACCAGTATATGTTCGCCCTTCCTAAAACGGGAGTGGCTGGTAAAAACCAAACGCGCCTTGTTCATCTTATGGCGAAACCTAAAACACAAAAGAAGGAAACGGACTCTGCAAACGGCCAGGTCAACTCACGCCGCAGCCAGAAGGCACCGGTAACCAGTTCGAATAGCAGCGGGAACGACGAAAATCTTTCGCCGTTTTTGCGTAAGCAAAAGGGCAAGCTGCTCCAACTTCGGGACAGCCTTCTGGATTCGATGATGGGTGTATCCCGCGACACGCTCCGGTCACGAGCCGAGGGCAGCGAAGCTTCGGCCTTTGGCATGCATCAGGCTGACGCTGGGAGCGACGCCTACGATCGCGATTTCGCGCTGAGCCTACTCTCCCAAGAGCAAGACGCTTTGTACGAGATTGAAGAAGCTTTAAAACGGGTAGATGCCGGAACCTATGGTATTTGCGAAATGTCCGGTAAACAGATCCCGCATGCTCGATTGGAGGCGATTCCGTTTGCTCGGTTTACCGTTGAATGCCAAACGCAAATTGAGAAACAGAAGAAAGCTCAACGCGTGCGTCAACCTGTCACCTCACTCTTCGGCCTGACCGAGGATGAAGGAAGCGAAAGCGAAGAGGAAGAGCCAGCGCCAGAGTCAAAGGAGTAACTAATCATGCCTAGGGATATCATCACTCTCGAGTGCACCGAGGCCAAGGCAGCGGGTAAACCTGCGTCGCGGTACGTGACAACGCGCAATAAGAAGAGCCTGAATACTCCGGGCCGCTTAGAAAAAAAGAAATACAACCCTTTTCTCCGCAGGCACACGCTGCACCGGGAGACCAAATAGTCCATGGAACCGAAAACCGCTAAACGCAGATCGAATTTCCGTCGAGCAAACCGCATCATGCCGCGTCGTCGCATCGATATTGCGACTGAGGCTATCGACTACAAGAACCCCGATCTTCTCAAGAAGTTCGTTACCGAAAGCGGAAAAATCCTTCCTCGTAGAGTCACGGGTATGCCGGCGCACATGCACCGGAAAATCACCCGCGAAATCAAACGCGCACGCTCGGTCCTGTTGATGAAATAGGCGTGGCGCTTCAGCGCCACGGTTTTCCGTAACGGCGGCGCTGGAAGCGCCGCCTAAGATTCGTCTTGCTACACGCCCTTTTCCGGCTAAATTCCGCTTCCCTCCGAGTCCGTAAAGGCACCCCCATTTTATGGGCGCCCGGACGCGGAATAAACATAGTGGCAACCGTGGTTTGTTGGTTCGTAAACTCTTTATGACAGAAATGCAGGAGCTAATCGCGAAGTCCCTGCGCGATTTCAAAGAAGGCAGCATCGTTAAGGGCCGTATACTGGAGATTCGCCCGCGTGAGGTCTTAGTGGACATCGGTTACAAGTCCGAGGGCGTTATCCCAGTTTCCGAGTTCGACGATATGAGTGAGGTCGAAGTCGGGGATGAGGTCGAAGTCCTTCTTGAGAAGCTTGAAAATGAAGATGGGATGATCGTTCTCTCCAAGGAGAAAGCCGCCCATAAGCAAAACTGGGACAAAATCGTTAAAGTCTTTCAAGGAGACGGCCTGATTAAAGGTAAAGAAAAGGCTGTGGTAAAAGGCGGCCTGACCGTCAACATCGGTGTCGAAGCATTTCTTCCCGGTTCCCAGATCGACATCGTGCCGCCAAAGGATCTTCAGCAGTTTGTCGGGAACACCTACGATTTCAAAATCGTCAAGATCAATGACGAGCGTAAGAACGTCGTTCTGAGCCGACGCGAAATCATCGAACAAGAACGCGCTGAGAAACGCGCCAAATTCCTCGAGTCCGTTCAGGTCGGTAATACCGTCAAAGGCACAGTCAAGAATCTGACCGATTTTGGCGCCTTCATCGATCTCGATGGAATGGATGGGTTGCTCCATATCACAGATATGACTTGGGGCCGGCTGACCCACCCAAGCGAGCTTCTCAAGATTGGCCAGGAAATCGACGTTGTTGTCCTCGATATCAATCGGGAGAAAGAGCGCGTTTCCCTCGGCCTGAAGCAGACGCAGCGCAATCCTTGGGACAAAATTGAGGAGCGTTTTCCAGTCGGCGCAACCGTGAAAGGCAAGGTCACCAACCTGGTGCCTTATGGGGCTTTTGTAGAGATCGAAGAGGGCGTCGAAGGGCTAATTCACGTATCCGAGCTCTCCTGGACAAAGCGAATCACGCGTCCATCCGACGTGTTGACACAGGGCCAGGAAATCGAGGCGGTCGTGCTGGGTGTAAACAAGGAAGAGCAAAAAATCTCTTTAGGTGTTCGCCAGCTTGAACCGAATCCCTGGGATGCAATCGAGCAGAAGTACGTGATCGGCTCGAAGGTCAAAGGAAAGATCCGTAACATGACAGCCTACGGCGCCTTTGTTGAGCTCGAAGAAGGAATCGATGGTATGATCCACGTCTCGGATCTGAGCTGGACGCGGAAGATCAATCACCCGAGCGAAGTTCTGAAGAAGAACGATGAAGTGGAGGCCGTTGTCCTCGATATCGACAAGGTTAATCAACGTATCAGCCTTGGTATCAAGCAGCTCGACTCCGATCCGTGGAAGGAAATCGATCAGAAATACAAGATTGGTGACTTGGTTCATGGCAAAGTCACTAAGCTCGCAAGCTTCGGTGCTTTCATCCAGTTGCAAGACGATATCGATGGCCTGGTACACATCTCGCAGCTCAGCGAAGAACATGTCGCGAAGGTTAAGGATGTTCTAAAGGTCGGACAAGAAGTCGAGGCCCGAGTCATCAAGGTCGATAAAGCAGAACGCCGGATCGGTCTTTCGATCAAGGCAGCGCATTATTCTGACGAAGAGCTGCGCCGCGAAACTGAAGCCTTTGACAGCCTGCGTCCGGGTGAGGACATGGTTGGCCTGGAGCAAGCGTTCCAAGCCGCCGAAGAAGAGTATCGCCCAGGCGAACGCAAGAAATAGTTAATCTCAACAAAAAAAAGCGTCGCCATCGTTGGGGAGCCTTTTTTCTTTGCAACCAATAGGGATCACACGATTGTAAATTGAAGCATATGGAAAAACCGCAAATTGTCGCTTACCTGAAAACTTCCTGCGGATGGAGCAATGGTGTCCGGGCAGTGCTCAAGAAATATGACTTGCCGTATCAAGAAAAGGACATCATCCAGAATCCGGCATTCCGTTGGGAGATGGAACAAAAGAGCGGGCAACCGCTTTCGCCGTGCGTTGAAATCAACGGCAAAATGTTAGCCGATATCAGCGGCGAAGAAGTCGAACATTACCTCATAGAGAACCATCTGGTTGAGGCAAGCAGCTCCGACGCCGGAGTACCGCTGAACGCTGCGTGCTCGCCTGAACAGCACGAAGCCGCAAACATCACATTTCGTCCGTAAAAACGCACAAGGAAAAACCGCAGATTACGCAGATTGCCACAGATTTTTGACCTAACCGTTTGAAAATCTGTGTAATCTGCGGAACCTGCGGTTTCAATTTGAGGAGCGTGGGCTAGACAAACTCCAGCTCGACCGGCTCTGGAATTAACTTCGCAGCGCTCGCTCGGCCGAGAAACTCCCGGATCGCATTCCGTCCGACTGTTCCATAGTCGCGGGTAAAATCGTTGACGTACATGCCGATAAACCGGTCAGCCTTCTCGACATCTAACCCGCGCGCCAGAGGCATTGAATGTTCGACACCGGCACGCCGATGTTTGAGGCCGTAATCGATGCTCTCTTTCAAGATATCGGCAACCTCGTGTCGAACCTTCTCAGGTATATCTTTGCGAATCACGTTTCCACCGAGTGGCAACGGCAGGCCGGTTGTTGATTTCCACCAGACGCCCAGATCGAGCACCAGACGAAATCCTTGGTCCGGGTAAGTGATCTGCCCCTCATGAATGATTAATCCCACATCCGCTTTCCCGGCCTTTACCACACCAAAAATTTCGTCAAACGGGACCGTAACTGTATCGACATCATCGGCCATCAGCCGCAGAGCGAGATAAGCGCTCGTCTTTTTGCCCGGAATCGCGATTTTTTTTTCTTTTAGCCAATTGTTCACCCCATCCGTGCTGGCAGGCGGCTCTTCAAGCGTCACCAGCATTGGCCCGTACCCATCGCCCATACTGGCTCCGCACGGCAGTAGTGCGTATTTGTCCGTCAGGTAGGCGTAAGCGTGAATGGAGACTGCTGAGATATGCAGCTCGCCACGCAGCGCGCGTTGATTCAGCGTTTCGATATCCTGAAGAATGTGTTCAAACCGGTGTCCCCGCGTATCGATTTTGTTCTGAGCGAGCGCGTAGAACATGAATGCGTCGTCCGGGTCAGGCGAATGTCCGAGAAGAAAATCCATGAAGAGGAGTGTTGGTGTTAGTGTTGGTGTTAGTGCTAGTGGTGGACACTAAGCATAAGACTGGAAACGGTAAACTGCAGACCGAAAACCGATAACCGCGACGCTGAAGGCGTCGCGCTATTCCCACTGCTCGTGCGCTCTCTCTACCTCATCCTGCATCTCGCGCCAGCGCGAATGCCGTCTTGGCGAATAGAACAGGTACAGAATCCCTCCGACGACGCCAAATAACATGAAATAGGCGCCGCCCAGAAGCGAGATCAATACCCCAAGCCCCATTGGGACATTGCATAGGTCATTCAACAAAATCTGCAAAAGCGATTCACGGAATCCGATCCCGCCGGGTGTTATCGGGATCGAAATGATTGCTGTTACGATCGGCATGATTGACAACATATCTAACGCCGACACTCCAGCGCCGAGCGCTCGGCCAACGCAATAAAACGCTCCATAAAACGAGAACAACACCGGAAACGAGAGCAAGAACGCGTACAACAACGAGTTCTTGGACTTGGCAAATAAAGTATAGGCCTCTGATGTCTCAGCCAGCCGGTCGCGAAACGGAAAATGCTCGGGCAACCGGTGAAAAAGCTTGAAGCCGCCAATTGCAAACGAAGCAGTGGTCACCACGACAAATCCAAGCATGACGAGAATGAGAATCCACAAAAGAACCGCAGCTTGCGGTGTTCGCTGAAGCCAATTCCATCGAAACGACGTCGTTAGGACAGCCATCACGACTAACGCAAGAAAGCCGATCAGCCTGTCCATCACCACGGTTAAGACAGCCTCTTTCTTCTTATCCGGAAATTCGCGCATCAGATAATAA
>JBPYFC010000131.1:0-7053 GCA_051984705.1 Chthoniobacterales bacterium
GTCTTGTCTGCGACGGTTGTGATCTGTCTAATCGCATTCAGCGTACACAAGCCTAAGGCATTGCGCTCCAATGGCTTAGCGGGTGCTACTGCCTTTCGTGTTCCTGCCTTTCCCGCGACGAAGTTGACCACGGTTGCGGAAAAAGGCAACGGGGGCGTAACGCCGCTTCCGGGCACGAATCGGGCCGATAACGGAGCAATCCCGACCGAGCATTCGGCAATTGCTCAAACGACCCCGCATGCCCCAAATCCGCTTCCCACGGCTGCGCAAAAACCGATCCCCACTCCCGCACCGGTACCACAGACAGAGTCGAAGGCGCTTACGAGCGACAGCGAATTTCTTTGGGGGAAAGGACCGGAGTTTGGGCTGCCTGGCGAGAAAAGCTTAGACCGGACTGGGTCTAAAAACGTGGAGCGACAACTACCAAAGTCTGTTCGAAATCGCCTCGAAAAAAAACGCCAGCAGGCGGAGCGCAAAAGGTCGCGATTGGAAGACATGTATCAGAAGCATTTGATATCCAGCGAGGCTTACAAGAAGGGCAAGCAAGAATATAAGAGCGAAATTGAAATATATCGAAGTGAGTTTAATGGCGATGGAGGTCACCCGAATTCCCTAGATTAGCTTTTGAGGACTAAGCGTACGCTACGAAGATGGCATCTGAAAAAGAGCTCCAGACCAAGCAAGACGACTTGTTGGAGCGTCTCAGCAATGTGCATTACCGGGAAATCAACCCTTTTCGTGGGCTGGAGTTCTTTGATGCTGAACATGCTCCGTTTTTCCACGGCAGAACGAAAATCATCGGAGAAGTGCTCGACGTTTTGCGGCAAAAGCTGGCGGATAAAAGGCCCTTTTTGTTGCTGCTGGGCCCCGAAGGCTCTGGAAAGACGTCGCTGGTTCGGGCTGGCATCGTGTCGGCTTTGACTCAGGGTCGGGTAACCGAAGGCGTCCACTCCTGGCGGCTTGCCTTCACCCGGCCCGGCGACCGAGGTGCAGGAGATCCATTCGACGCACTCGCTGCTGCGCTTCTCGAGAGGTCCGCGCTGCCAGAGTTTCCGGATGCGGCAACCCAGAACGGATACCAGAATCTTGCCGCGGAATTGCGAGAAGGTCCGGACAATACTGCGCTTCGGCTCCGGGAAACCTTGCAGTACCTTAGCATGCAGGCATTGGATCATATCCTCGATAAGCAGGAATTCGAGGTGCCTCCTGCCGACCCTGAGCAAAGTGCCGAGCTTCCTCGCCAAAACAAACCAGCGCGATTCGATTCGAAGGTGCAGCTGGCGGTAGTGGTGGACCAGTTGGAGGATTTATTCGTTCGGGGGTATTCGCCAGAGTTACAAGAGAAATTCATCACCGCATTGGGCGCCTTGGTGAGATGGCGGGTCGCTGTGGTCATTGCCGTGCTGCGAAGCGATTTCTGCGCGTCTTTTCAGAACTGTTGTAATCCAAAAGATTTCGCTGTCCCGAAGCGGCAGGAACTTCGTGTCCTAGATATCGATTTAAGCGAAGTCCTGACGGGAAAATTTGATCTCCCTCGTCCTAGTCCTCTGGAGATCGCGGAAATGATTCGTTTACCTGCGCAGACGACAGGTCTGCGATTCGAACTCGATCCCGAGACTGGCCGAAACTTGGATGCTGCTTTGTTGGAAGCGGCTAGCGCTCATGCTGAGCCGCTGCCGGCGCTTGAGCACGTCCTTTGGCACTTATACCAAAAACAGTTGCCGCGAAGAGACGGTTTGCTCCGCTGGTCCGATTATCGTGAGTCAGGCGAGCTTGAAGGTGCACTGGCCAATCACGCAGAAACCGTCTTCTCGGCGCTGGACGGAGACGCACAGGCGGCACTTAGACCCATAGTCCGGCAGCTGGTCTCCCCTGGACCGGGAAAAGAAGGTGTGTTGATACGGCGGATGGTTCCGTACCGCGACCTTACGTCGATGGCAGAGTTCAGCGAGCACCAGAAAGCAGCTGCTGAAAGGCTCATAGACCTCTTCATCAAAGAGGGACTCCTCCATGCTGAGCCGAGTCCCAACGCGGAGATGCTTGTGAGTTTCACGCAGGAGTACGTCCTTCGAAACTGGCCAAGAGTTCGACAACTGTTGAATGAGGATCCCGGCTTTCGTACGCGCGACCGGTTAGAGCCCAATTTCAAGCTCTGGTTTAATGGAGGGCGGAGAAACCGCAATCTGGTCCGGATCCGGTCCGGCGTCCGCGTTGCGGCAGCGTTGTTCAGAGGTTTCCGGACCTTACTGATCGACACCCTGGTTAACTACCTGCAAAGAAGCCTCAGAGCGAAAAATCGGCGCCGCTGGCTTCGAGGTGCCGCCGTTTTAGTGATCGTCGCAGGCCTCGTTGCTCCGATGGTCATTCCGGGGGTTGATTGGCTGCGTGCAAACATTGAACGGCAAAAGGCAGAACAGGCTTCCGGACCTGAGAGCCGGGGCGCTCAGTCGGCAAACACCAAGCCTGAATCCCTTCGGGTCGAAGAAAGTCGGAAGGGCAATGGCGCCCAGCTTCCGCAAGGCAATGCACCGATCGCCACAAGCGGGCAGGATGCGTTGCAAGGTCGGCTGAACGACGCTGAAGCCAAGACGCAACAAGCTCAAAAAGATGCGGCGCAGGCGGGAACTCAGCGGGAGGCGCTGCAAAGCCAGCTAGAGGACATTCAAGCCAAGGCGCGACAGGCCCAAAAGAATGCCGGGCTAGCGACACAGCAGTCTGACGCGTTGCAGCCGCAACTGAAGGATGCCAAAACCAAATCGCAACAGGCCCAAAAGAACGCGGAGCTTGTTGAAGCTCAAGCCGAGAAAGGCGATCAATCAAGCGGGGAGTCTGCGCAAAACAGTGCAAACCGAACCGAGTCTAAACAAAGTCAGCAGCCAAATGCAGATCTGAAGGCGGACCCTTTAGCCTCCTCAATTCAGCCCGCCCACACAACTGCGATGTCCAGGTCGGCGACTGAGGGAACCGGCTCCGCCGAAGCGACCGTCGGACATCAGGAGCCAATGAAATTTGCCCAAACGGATCAAAGGACCGCAGCCCTCCCTCAACCATCCCAAAGCCAGCCTGCATCCGCCAAACCGCCTCATGTTGAGGCTCGAGGCGGTAAGATCACCGAAGGTACGGCGGACGAAGCCGCCGTGAAGCGATTCGTCCTTGACTATATTCGAACAATTGCAAGCGACGACGTTTCAACCCAGGAGCGGTTTTTTGCCCAGAGAGTGAACTTTTATGGCGAGGGAGTCCTCCCACTCCAGAGGGTTCAGGCATCCAACGAGCGTTATCGCCGCGAATGGCCTAGTCGGGACTGGCAACCGCAAGGCGAGCCTGAGATTCTCCATGCTAGTTCCAAGCAGTACGAAGTTCTTCAGCCTTTCACGTGGAAGGTTTCTAACGGCACAAAGCACGCTGAGGGAAGTGCAACGCTCTACCTTCGCATTTGGAAGAACACCGGGGGTGAATTTCAGATTGTTCGGGTCGGACACCATGAGCGCTAAACCCAGAGGATTTTTTGAGCGGTCGGCAGCACGGGACTGCGTATTTCGTGGCTCCATCCCCGCTTGCGTCTTCCCCTGTCAAATAGATCTACTGAGCTCCATCCTAGTTCCGTGAAGTCCACGTCTTCAGGCGATGTTGCTGCATCATATCTCGATCTCGCACACCTGTATCACCTGCTGTTGTCTAAGGCGCGGGTGATCATCATGTTTGTCATTCTAAGTCTGGCTGCGGCAATCGGATACATACTGTGGGCTCCGAAAATCTACGAATCAGAGGCGGTGATCGAAATCGGGCAAGAGACGCCCAAAGTCAGCAACACCCAGGACTTTAGCACCGATAATCTAGAAACTGTCAGCGACAGTCTTCTCAAGACCGTCGAGCAAGCTTTGATGAGCGACACATTGCTCTTGGACGTTATTAAAACAAATGGGCTGGATCACGACCCGCTATTTGCTCCGCCAAAGAAAGACGGCTCGGACTATCTGGACGCCGAGCTTGTCGCCCGGTTCAAGCCCTACGTGACGGCCAAGGTCCGCCGAGCAACACGACTGATCGATGTCTCTGTGGGAAACCGCGATCCGGAAGCGGCCAAGCAGCTGACCGCATCCCTGATCAAAGAGTTCGTCAGCGAGAGTTTTGAGCAAGAGCTGGGCCTTTCCGACACTGCGAGGGATCATCTCCAAAAGGAAGCCGACCGCCTGAAAGCGAAACTGGAGAGCGCTGAGCAGGCAGTTCAGAAATATCGCGAAGAGCACGATGCGGTTTCACTCGAGGACAAACAAAACATCACGGTCGAGAAACTTAAAGAACTGAACCTCCAGGTGGCGGAGGCCAAGAACCAACGGTTTAAGTTGGAAGCGGATCTAGCGACCATAGAGAAAGGCAAAGTAAAAAGGCCGGAGGATCTGCTGTCGCTGCCCGCTGTTGCCACTCTGCCTATCGTCGCGGACCTGCGTAAGGAGCTGGCTGACAAGGAGGCGGTGTATAAGGCCGACAGCCCGATGGCGGGACTACGCCAGACTCTGAATCGGACGCTGGTCGCCGTGCGAGAGCTGGTCAAGAAGTCCTATGAGGCGGCTAAATCCACAGAAGACAAGCTTTCCGCCGCGTTGCAACAACAGCAACAAGCAGCGCTGGAACTCAATAAGATCGCGATACCTTACCACGCGCTGGTCCGTGAAGTTGACGCTGACCGTGCGCTTTACGAGTCGGTTGTGACGCGAATGAAGGTGACGAATGTCGCCAAAGGCATTTGGGAGAGTAATATTCGCGTCGTCGAAACTCCGTCTGTGGCTATCAAGCCGGCTAAACCGGCCAAGAAGAAAATTCTACTGCTTGCGCTTTTGGGCGGCGGCGTCCTCGGGTGCGGCGTGGTGGTTGGCAGAGACGCGACCGACAGCTCTATCCGCAGTGTCGATCAGGCGGAAAAGTTTTTGGACTTTCCGGTATTCACTTGCATCCCGGAATCTAAACGTAAGGGCCTTATCAGGGAATCCGCCCTGATTAGTGCCCCGGCCTCCTACGAAGCGGAGGCATTCCGTTCTCTGCGAGCTGCGCTCTCCCTGCAGGGGCGGGACCAATGCCTTAGGACCGTGCTGTTTACCAGTGCCAATCCGGCTGAGGGTAAGACTTATTGTTGCCTCAACTATGCGGTGGCTCTCGCGCAAGTTGGGCTGCGAACCCTCGTCATCGACGCCGACCTGCGTCGGAAAAGCCTGAGCAAGCTTCTATTACTTAACACCCGGGCGCCGGCACTGACTTCTTGTCTATCTGGACGCGTGGCTATCACGGATTGCTGTCGACCGACCGGCATAGATAACCTGTTCATTCTCGGGGCAGGCGGCCGAGCATCGAAACCTGCCGAATTGCTGGCCTCGGGTGACCTTGCTACCTTGCTTAAGGAAGCTTCCCTCCACTTCGATCGGATCGTGATAGACAGCGCTCCGATCAACCCTGTTAGCGACACTCAGCTTATCGTCAAGCATGTCCAAACGGTGTGCCTCGTCGTGCGAGCTAGGAAGACGCCGCGGCAAGCCATCCTTCGGGCCTGCTCTCTTCTGGCCCAAGCGACCGGCGAACCGGACGGAATCGTTCTTAATCGGACGGCGCGACGTTCTTCGGATAGTTACTACTTTTCTGAGTACGGGCACGAGTACATCAAGGCGGGGGGGAATCGGAGCCGAAATGTTTCGTGAGTCGGCGCGACGCCAATTAGCACGTTAGTAACTAAAGTTAGTAACTAAAGGAACCAGGCAGGATTTAACGGACGTTGGAAAGTACATATCAGATTGAGGTCGGGACGGCCAGGCTGCCCGCGGTTGCGCCAACCAGGGCGTATCTGGGCTTAACCGATAGAGTGAGGCAATTGCCGCATCGAATCGCTTTTATCTGCTTTGCCGGAGATGCGGTTGCCGTCTTGGCCTGTCTTTTAGCGGCCTTCTGGCTGCGTTTCGACACTGGCCTGCGGGGATTGGGCGTCGAGGCGCCGGGGATTACCTTGGGCGATTATTATAGCTACATTATTTGCGGTTTGGTTTCGCTGCTCCTCGTGCTTGCCCAGAAGCAGATGTACGATGGTAATTGGCTGATCCACAATCAATCTACGCTTAAACAAGTAATGGGAGCGTGCCTGCTGTGGGGGGCAGGATTCCTCGGCTTTTCGCTGTTCTTTGAGTTTCGGCCGCCGCTTTCGCGGGTCTATGCGGCCTTGGCAACCGTCTCAGCGATGGCCGGCCTTTATGCCTGGCGACGCCTGCTTTACGCTTACCTCCGAAGAGGAGCCGTCTCCCGCAAGCTGCGGCAGAGAATCCTCATGGTTGGCTGGACGCCATATTCACAGCGGCTGAAGGACACTATCGATCAGGACCCGTTGCATCCGTATGCGGTGGTCTGCTGTGTCCCGGCTCCAGGCCGTAATTTCGATCGAGAACCGCCGAAGAGTATTTACCGGGCCAGCAGCTATGACGAGGTTCGGCGGTTGTTGGAAACCTTTGCACCAGATGTTGTCCTTGTGGCTGACGTCAATGTGCCGACCAAAGATTGGGAAGCACTGGCGTCTCTGTGCGAAAAAGAATTGGTGCAGTTTAAGGTCGTCCCTTCGTATTTCACCATCCTTGTCTCTGGGCTCAACCTGGAAAAGATCAGCGGGGTCCCAATTCTCGGGGTATCGCGTCTGCCCCTTGACTACATGTTGAACAAGCTGATGAAGCGCCTCATGGACATCGTTGGCGCCGTAGTCGGCTTACTGCTCTCTGCTCCGCTCATCACCATTTTTGGCGCCTTGGTTTATTTCGAGTCGCCCGGGCCAATATTTTATCGCCAGCGCCGCCTGGGCAGGAATGGCAAGACCTTCTGGCTGTGGAAGCTTCGCAGTATGCAGCTGAACGCGGAGGAAGACGGCAAAGTCGGTTGGTCCACGAAAGACGACCCGCGTCGGCTTCGGGTCGGCGCGTTTATGCGAAAGTGGAACATCGACGAGACGCCGCAATTCTGGAATGTGCTCAAGGGCGATATGAGCCTGGTTGGGCCGCGTCCGGAACGCCCGGAGCTGATTCGCAA
>JBPYFC010000132.1:0-7719 GCA_051984705.1 Chthoniobacterales bacterium
ACTGGAAACCGAGAACCACTAGCACTAACACTAACACTAGCACTCTCTCCTCCTTCGTCCGGCCAGGGCCGGACTACGGAGGACAGGTCGGCGGGAACTGGAAACCGAGAACCACTAGCACTAACACTAACACTAGCACTCTCCCGTATGTCGATTTCGCCACCAGTCCCACTGCACTTACCTGAGGACCCGCTCAAGGACCTCATCGACGAAAACTTTCTTCAATATGCGTCTTACGTCATTCGCGATAGAGCGATCCCTCAGCTGGAGGATGGTCTAAAGCCTGTCCAACGCAGAATTCTACATTCGCTGTACGAAAAAGATGATGGCCGTTTCAACAAAGTGGCCAACATCGTCGGGCACGCCATGCAGTACCATCCTCACGGTGACGCATCGATCGAAGAGGCTCTGGTCAACCTGGTCAATAAAAGTTACCTGATCGAAGGCCAGGGAAATTTCGGAAACATTTTCACCGGTGACCCGGCTGCTGCTTCTCGATACACAGAATGCCGCTTAACAAACCTTGCCCGGAACGAAATCTTCAGTCCGAAACTAACCAATTATGTTCCTAGCTATGACGGTAGAAATCGAGAGCCGGTAGTGCTTCCGTCGAAGCTCCCGCTCTTACTAATGCTGGGATCAGAGGGGATCGCTGTGGGCCTATCAACACGCATTGTGGCGCACAACTTCATCGAGTTGTTGAAAGCGCAAATTGCGATCCTGGAAGGCAAACGGTTCAAGCTGTTGCCTGATTTTCCTCAAGGCGGACTGATGGACGCCGCGGACTACAACAAGGGAAACGGCAAAATAAAGCTGCGGGCCAAGATCGAGAAACGCGACCACAACCGGCTGGTCATTCGGGAGATCCCGTTCACTACAACTACCGAGTCTGTTATTGCGTCGATCGAAGAGGCAGCGAGAAAACGCCGGTTCAAGATTCGCTCCATTAATGACTTCACCGCAGCCGAGGTGGAAATCGTTATCACGCTTTCGCCGGGCGAAGATCAGGAAAAGGCCATCGCCGGTCTTTACCACTTCACTCAATGTGAAGTGACCATTCATTCCAACATCGTCGTTATCAAAGGGGAACGCCCGGTCCAGATGGATGTCGACGAGGTGATCCGGTTTAACACCGATCAACTGGTGTCGCTCCTAAAACGAGAATTGGAGATTCGCCGTGGTGAACTAAAGGATGAGTTACACACCAAGTCACTGATTCAGCTCTTTATTGAGCATAAGATCTATAAACAGATCGAGGAATGCTCCAGCTATGAAGCTGTCCAGCAGGCTGTCCGCAAGGGACTGGCTCGGTTCAGAGCTCAGCTTTCTCGCGACATTACCGCTGGGGATATCGAAATGTTGCTTGGGTTGCAAATCAAACGGATTTCAAAGTTTGACCAGAAAAAGAATGAAGCGGACAAGCTCAAGATTGCGGAGGAGCTGAAGACAGTCGAAAAACATCTCAAGAAGCTTTCAACCTATGTCATCCTATATTTGCAGGGGTTAATCGATAAGTACGGAAAACAGTATAAACGAAAAACGCGATTGACGACGGCTGAGGAGATCGATGTTCGCGAGCTCACTGCAGATGAATTAGCTATCGCGTATGATCAAGAGCGAGGGTTTCTCGGGCATCAAATAAAGGGGGACGCGGCTTTTCGGTGCTCATCGTTGGACCGGCTGCTTCTTGTTTGGGATACTGGCCGTTATCAAGTGACGCCTCCGCCGGATCGTTTGTTCGTGGATAAGAATCTTATCTACTTCGGTATTTACGATCGGGACAAGATCTTCACGATGGTATACAGCACGCCGAAAGCGACGTTCCTCAAACGCTTCTCCGTTGGGGGAGCAATTATGAATCGCGATTACAACTGCGCCCAGGAAGATTCAAAGATAAAATATCTGTCGAATCGGCCAGTACAGCAGCTTCGGCTCAAGTATCGCTATACCAAAGGCGCCCGCATCGATGAACAAACGTTCTCGACCGACCAGATAGCGATTCGCGGTCCCAAGACACGCGGGATTCAGGTCACGAAGAGAACGGTAACCAGTGTTGTGGCCAAGGCGGAATAGCAATGCCATCAATGCCAACAGCGCCGTCAATGCCATCAAATTGAAGGGGCATTCGGTTGCAACCGGACGGGGCGGGAACCTCGCCCTGTAAAGGGCCAGGAGACGTTAGCCCAGGGCTTCTATGAAGCCCTGGGCTGACATATGGCGCTCCTGTCGGAGCGTGCCACAGCTCAGCAGGCTTCGCCCTACCGGCGATGGGCGTTCGCCGCCGTTGCAAGCAAGGGCTCGCCGTGATTGATTGCATTTATGGAGATAGATTTTCAGGCAATTTCTACTGATGAACTGAAGTCCCGTATCGGGGAGCTTCGGAGGTATCTTTGACTATCCGGCTTTAGAAACACGCCTGAAAGAACTGGAAGAGCAGATGGCGGCTCCAGATTTCTGGGGCAATAAAGAGCGCGCTCAGACCGTCATCGATGAAACCGCTTCGGTTCGTAATAAAGTTCTCCCGCTGGCTCAGCTGACCCAGAAAGTCGGCGATCTGGAAGTGTTGCGCGATCTTGCTCAAGAGGAAACAAATCCGGAAAGCCAGTCGACTGCGTTTAAGGAAGTCGAGAAGGAATACCAGGTCTTGCTGAAGGAGCTTGAGGGGCTGGAGCTTAAGACTCTGCTTTCGGGTGAGTTCGACAAGAACAATGCCTTCTTAACAATCAATGCCGGCGCCGGCGGCACGGAGTCGTGTGACTGGGCGGATATGCTCTTCCGTATGTATCAGCGCTGGATCGAACGCAGCGGATTTACCAGCCAGGTGGTCGACATTCGCGAGGGTGAAGAAGCAGGGATCAAATCGGTGACAGTGTTGGTGAGCGGCGAGTATGCTTATGGATACCTGCAGACTGAGCGCGGCGTTCATCGGTTGGTTCGGATCTCGCCGTTTGATGCGAATAAGCGACGGCATACTTCTTTTGCCAGCGTAGACGTGGTTCCCGAGCTGCAAGAAGACGTCGATATCGAGATCAACGAAAAGGATCTGGCGATTGATACTTACCGGAGCGGCGGAAAGGGGGGCCAGAACGTGAACAAAGTCGAAACTGCGGTTCGGATTACCCACCTCCCGACTGGTATTGTTGTGGCATGTCAGGCTGAACGAAGCCAAGGCCGGAACCGCCAGATGGCGCTGAGCATGTTAAAGGCAAAGTTGTACCAGATAGAACAGGACCGAAAGCGGGCAGAGCTAGACCGGCAATATGGTGAGAAAGGCGATATCGCATGGGGCAATCAGATTCGTTCCTATGTTTTTCAGCCTTATCAGATGGTGAAAGACCATCGTACCGGTGTCGAAACGAGCAACGTGCAAGCGGTGATGGATGGGGATCTGGACGAGTTTATTGCGGGGAAATTGCGGGGATTGGAGGCGTAAGCGCGCTTTCAGCGCGCTGTTGTCAGTCTTCCGTCGACCGTCTTCCGTCGACCGAGGATGTCCCGCAGATCCAACCAGCGCGTCACCAACCAACTGATAAACAGCCCGAGAAACATCCCCACTACCACGTCGGAAAGATGATGAACATTCAGGTAGATCCGCGACCAGCCAATCAATGCGGCGAGCGGAAGAAAAATCCATCCATAACGGCGCCAGGCAAAAAACAGGACTCCGAAAAACGCGAACGATCCTCCGGTGTGGCCGGATGGGAAAGAGTGAATCTTGTTGTCAAACAAAGCCAGCTTCCCATCACGCCACGGCCCATTCCATTCCTGTTTTGCTTCTACGTTGTTCGGTCGCGCGCGACCGGTGAGCGCGCAAAGTGGATATTGGACCGCGCCCTCAATTGCGAGGGCGACGAGCATGCCTAGAATGATTCTCTGAAACACTCGGCTCTTACGCCACCACGCTACTAAGAAAGCGATCGCTCCGTAGAGCGTCAGTCCAGGCCAATCGCCGTACTTGCTAACCAGTCCGGCAAAGCGCATCCCGGCACTCGTCCGATGTGCTTGCATCCAGTCGATTACACTCTGGTCGCCAAAAAAGCTGAGAATGCTAACAAGAATTGCGCCGATTATGATCAGAAGCAAAACCACGTTTCCTTTTCGATCGCTTTGGTTATCCTGATCGCTCGGCATGCCGGAGACTAACCATATTCCGAAGCTTCCGCACCTGGTGGTTTTCTTCCTTTGTGCCCTTCTTTTTTATTCGATTGGTAATTCGACGCTCCCGCTCATTGACCGCGATGAACCACGGTTTGCTGAGGCTTCTCGAGAGATGTTACAAGGCGGGGATTTCCTGATCCCGCACCTCAACGGTGAATTTCGTTTCGACAAGCCGCCTTTGATTTACTGGTGCCAAGTCCTGGCGTTTAAGTTTCTGGGTGACAACGATTTTGCGGCTCGGTTTCCGTCCGTTATTTTTGCCGCTCTCGCCGGAGTCTGCACTGTTGTCTGGGCAAGCCGCATTTATGGCGCTGCCAGGGGCATCTGGGCTGGAATCATATTCGGTTCTTGTTTGCAAATGTTTGTGCACGCACGGGCAGCAGTCGCTGACATGCCGATGGTTTTCTTCTTTCTGACCGCGAGCTGGGCCAGCTGGGAGCGATTATATGACCAGCGGTCGAGGATTTGGTGGTGGGTCTTCTATCTGTCTTTAGGCATCGGCTTTCTTGCCAAGGGCCCGGTAGCGCTATTGCCGGCGCTCTTTGCACCGCTTCAAGCGTTTCTCAACCGGTCGCCCTATCGGTTCAATCCACTCTCCGCCTGCGCAGGAATATTAGTGGCGCTGGCTGTTATCGGGTCTTGGGGCATTCCGGCACTGATCGCTACCCACGGCGCATTCCTGCAAGTTGGAGTCGGGAAACATGTGGTCCAGCGATCGCTGCAACCGATGGAAAGCCATGGTGCAAAGGGGTTGCTGGGGTACATACTATTTCTTCCATTCTACGCCATTACAGTTTTCGTCAGTCTCGCTCCATGGTCGATTTTCTTGCCGCGCACCATCGGCCGGCTCCGGCATTCGCGCGGGCCGGACGAAAACTATTTGATAGGCGCGATTCTTGTTGTGGTCATCGTCTTCACACTAATCCAAACCAAGCTGCCTCACTATATTCTGCCGGCTTTCCCTATGCTTGCGATGTTGCTGGCATCACAGGTTGAAGCCTTTCGATACAAGGTGCAGCTGCTTGCGGCAGCGGTCGTATGCCTGCTGGCAATCGGAATCTTCGGGTTCCGTGCAGTCGAACCGGAATTTCTTTCGAAGACCATTGCCGAAAGAGCCTTGCCCCTGGTCTCAACGGATACGCGCACTGGATCGATTAACTACCATGAACAAAGCTTAATTTGGTACCTGCGGGCTAAGACCCGTCCATTTCATATGCGGCTTGATCCAACGCAGTTCACCGGTTTCATGAATCAGCCCGGCTCGGCGTTATGTGTGGTCACAAAAGAAATCGCTGCAAAGCTGGCCATCGATCCAGCGTGGAGAACATTTGAAGCTTCGGGCCACAACTTTGCTCGGTGGAAAATGGAGCCGGCGGAGCTTTTTGGTATTCGGTTGAAGTTGCCAAAGCCGCAGCGGTTGGAGCTGGTGACGGTCGTCAAAGAGTAGTGGCATGGGAGCGGCTTTGGATAGGACCAACGGGAACGATGCGACGTATGGAACCTATGTGAGGGATGGGAGGTGTGGTAGAGTGGTGGCGAAATGGTGAAGAGCGTTTTCCAGGTTGTCGCTTACCTCGTCTTGTGGACTTCAGTCGCTAACGCTGACTATATCGTTAAGCAAACGCTTGAGACCGACGGGCAGCCTCAGGATGTCACGATTAAGATCAAAGAGCCCAAATGCCGAGTCGATACGGGGGAGCAGCTGAGCGCCATCATTGATTCAACGACCGGTGAAACGACGATGCTGATTCATCCTGACAAAGTTTACATGAAGGTTTCTCCGGAGCAGGTCAAGGCACAGGCGGAGGCGATGAAAAACCTGCTTGGCAGCCAAACCAAGGACAACCGGGAGCTCGAGCTCAGGCCGACCGGGAAAAAGGAGACACTGAATGGCTACGAGACGGAGGAATACAAAACGACTCTGAATGACATCGAGATTACGTTCATGATCGCTAAGGCGTTCCCGAACTATCAAAAGCTGGTGACGGCCCTCGACAATGTGCAAAGCAGTCCAGCAATGATGGCGTTCCGGAGCATGTCCATCCCGCCAGAAAAATATCCTGGAATGCCAATCCGTTCGGAATTCGAAGTGGCAGGAAAGAAAGTTGTTACGACGCTCGATTCGGCGGTGGAAACGACTCTTCCAGATGGTGATTTCACGGTTCCGACGGACTATAAGGAGATGGGCTCTGCGGCGCCGGCGGCGGTTCCCGTGCCCCAAACCGGCAAGGCGCAATGAGTCGTCTGTTGCTGGCCTCCGCTTCACCGCGACGAATCCGCTTGCTGAGAGAAGCTGGATTCAATCCCGAGGTTCTACCCTCGCAGCTAGTGGAGACTCGGGCTGATTTTTTGACTCCGGCCGAGGCGGCTCTTTTTAACGCGATCCGCAAGGGAATGGCGATTGCGCTAGAGCATCCGGACGAGATCGTTTTGAGTGCGGATACGATTGTCACGTTGGACGGCAGTGTCTTTGGGAAGCCGGCGGATTTGGAGGAAGCGTTCCAAATGCTGAAGCGGCTTATCGGCAAGACGCACGAGGTGATCACCGCGGTTGCAGTGATGCATTTAAACAAAAAGCGAACAAGAGTTGGAACGGAGAGAACCGCGGTGAAGTTCCGATCGCTCTCCGATGCTGAGATCAGAGAATATCTGGAAATCGTCGAACCACTCGACAAAGCCGGCGCTTACGCTGCCCAGGAATCGCCGGATCGAATCATCGAGAGCGTGACCGGCTCGTTTAGCAACGTGGTTGGCCTGCCGATGGAATTGACAATACCGATTCTCGCTGAGTTCGGCATTCGGCCGGGATGACAACGCCGGCAGCGCCGACATCGCCGGCATCAGAAGTTAGAAGTCCAGACTAGTTGTCGGCGTTCCGGACAACAACGAAAGCCCTCGAGATTGACGGATGATCCGTCCATCAGGTACATCTGAGCCATGTTTAAATCGCTCGCCAAATATTCGGACCTGGGGCTGCTGCTGGGACGCATTGGGATTGGAGCGACGTACATCTATTTTGGCTGGCAGAAACTGGCTGGTGGTCAAGCCGTTTGGACCAAGATCGGCCATGCGATGGGCAACATCGGGATCCATTTTATGCCGAATTTCTGGGGCCTGCTGGCAGCACTATCCGAATTTGGAGGCGGGATCCTGCTGATCCTGGGGTTCGTCTTCCGGCCGGCGACCGCGTTGCTGGCGTTTACGATGCTAATCGCTTTTATTTCGACGTTCCGCGCCGAGCCCCACGACTTCTCGCATTTTTCCTGGCCGTTTCAGATGCTTTGTGCGTTTGTGATGTTGCTATTCGTCGGCCCGGGAAAATTCAGCATTGACCGCGGATAAATGGGTTAATCGGCGTAGGCAAGCCCAAACTCGTCGCGAACCTGGGCAAACTTGTCGATTGCGAATTGAAGGTCCTCGCGGGAATGCGCGGCCGACACTTGCGTGCGAATGCGCGCTGTTCCTTGCGGAACGACAGGAAAAAAGAACCCAATGACGTAAATCCCCAGCTCCAATAGTCGCTGAGCAACCTTCTGCGAAAGGGCGGCGTCGCCGATCATG
>JBPYFC010000133.1:0-9246 GCA_051984705.1 Chthoniobacterales bacterium
TGCCGGACGAAATCCAGTCGCCGCGTATCTGAAAGAACGACCAACGGCAACGGGCGAATACCGACAATCCGATTCGATTGCAGATCTTTTGCTTTGAATAATGTCTGGTCAAACTGAGAATGACCAAGGATCTGATAACGATTCCGGACTAGTTGACCGGTCGCAAATCCGCCGCTGCTCGTGCTACTGACGGTTGTGCTCGCCCGGGTTGAACCCGAATAGACAACCGTAGGGGCGGCGCCTTTGAGATCAGTTAGAATCTCGTCCAGCTCTTTCTTCAAGTCGCCCGGAGACTGGAACCGCTCTTCAGGCTTCTTTGCCAACATCTTGACCAGTAGGGCAGCGACTCGATGAGGAAACAGAACCAGTACGTCGGGCGAAAGCGGCTGGCCCAGGTGCTGGTGTATGACGCTTGCAATCGAACCCTGGAACGGCGGGTGTCCGATCAGCATAAACCAAAGCGTCGCACCCATTGAATAGATGTCGGACCGGATGTCGATAACCTTTTCCTCTAACTGCTCCGGGCTGGCGAAATGCGGCGTGCCAACAAATCCGCCAGAAGAGACGGTCAGCGATTGGTCTTCTGCAGATATCAACGACTTCGCGAGACCGAAATCGATGACCTTTACCAAGAGATGATCTTCGTCATCCTCATGGACCAACATAATATTGGATGGCTTGATATCCCGGTGAACCAGCTTCTGGCGATCCGCTGCGACCAAGGCGCGAGTCACTTGCCGGGTTATTCGAAGGGCGAGATCTAGGGAAAATGGCCCCTCCCGGCGAAGGCGCGTTTCCACGGTTTCACCTTCGACATACTCCATCGCATAAAAAAACTTCCCCTCAGCGTTGCCGAGGTGAAACACAGTTGCGACATTCGGATGCCGCAGGCTGGCTGCAGCGCGCGCCTCGCGCAGAAAACGGTGCCGGGCGGTTTCGCTGTGAAGGTATTGAGAACTGATTACTTTGAGCGCAACATCGGCTCGCAGATTGGTGTCGAACGCCTTGTAAGTGACGCCCATCGCCCCGCGACCCAGCTCCCAAAGGGTGCCCTCAGATCGCCGCATGATGACGAAATGCTCGAACCTTTCAGTTTCGGCCATAAACGCGGAACCCTCATTTGGGGGGAACTGAACCCAGCATAAGCCGATGCGGACCTTTGATCATTTCCAGTGAGGTCTAGTTCCCCGGCTACTGGCCAGTTCTTAGTCCTTCCCAACTCTGCCTCAGCACTTTGCGTGCGCTGCGGCGTTGAGCGTCAAATTGATCAATCTGGCTTTCTACTTGCTCCATCTGCACCTTCAATTTTTCCTGAGCCGTCCCGGTGGAGCGATCGATTTGATAGCTCAACCAATCTCTCTGCCTCTTTAAATCGTCCCTTTTGGCGTTCCATTGAGCGTCAAACTGTTGTAATGCCTCCCTTTTTGCCTGGCTATAATTCTTCCGGGTGAGGAAAATGGGCGATTGGGCAGGCGGCGGTTGCTGACGAAGCTGGTTCGGAACCGGTTGAACCACGCGAGGCTGACGCGACAACGAGCGGTTCTGTCCGGTTCGCTCAGTCGCGGACTCAGATTGAAGCGGCGGTCTTAGGGTTGGGGATGGCGTCGAGCCAGGCTGAGATGTCGAGGGAGCAGAGCCTTCCGCTTCAGGCTTGAGTCCCGGTGCGGTCAACAGAGCCGGCAACCCCTCTGAGCTGGTGGGCGCCGGCGTCGGGGAAGGCGAAGCAGTTAGAGTGTCAACAGCTGTCGCGAGATCAAACTGTAGAGTCTTTGTTTCTTTCGCTTCGATATTAAATTCCTGCGTTTGAGCGGCTCTTCCGGACGCCACGGCCGCAACCTGATGATGCCCCGGAGCCAGCAACTGCGTCAAAGGCGCCCTTCCGAGACTTGTGCCGTCTATCACCACGCTGGTATCAGGCTGGTCGCTTTGAACCACCACCGATCCGTATTCGTGTTTGAATTCGACAACAATGTTCTTTTTCGGGTCCGCTGTGAACCGTTGTTGCACAGGCGCCAGCATTTTAAAGCGTGAAGTCAACTCAACCGATTCTGCTGGAAAGGAGATGGTCAAAGGCGTCTCCCCGAGTTTGATGTTACCTCGATAAATCGCAGCACCCGGCGGGTCTGATGTCAGTAGGACATCTCCAAATTGTGGTGCTTCGGGAGTTGCGGGCTCCGCAACATGGCTTGTCTGAGGTTCAGCCTGACTCGCCGCCGTTGGGGCTGCCTGAGCTGCCTCCGGTGTGGTTTCGGCTGGCGGGCCGCTCGGAACTCGAATTGTCGCGGTTTCAGGCGCCGGGGTCGTTTGAGGCGTCGCGCTGGGGGCCGTCTCCGGAACGGTGATCACAGCCGGCGTCTCTTCTGTTATTTGCGGCGAAGCTTGCGCCACCTCCTTGCCTTTCGGTGCAGGTCGACTCGATTGGAGAATATAGAAACCAGCTATTGCGCAAAAACCCAACACCACGGCAAGCCCGGCTGCCATGCGCCCGAATCCGCGCTGGCGCTCCGGTGTTTGCGAAGGCGGACTCAAGGTAGCGGCTAAGGGCTCAATTCCGGGGCTCGGCGAAGAAGTCAAAGCCTCAGTAAGCTGTCCCTTGTTTAAGGATTCTGTTTCTCTGAGTTCAGAACGCGCAACGGAAGGGAGCTCCGCCGGAATCGAGCTTACCTCAGGTTGAGCCGGGGGCTTGATAACTTCCGCCTTCTCTCCCTCGGCTCCTTCCAGTTTTTCCAGGAAGTCACCTGCCGACTCAAATTGGGCTGAGTCCAACACCCCGTTCCGAAGCACGATATTGCCCGTCTCTGAGAGGTTCGGCAGCGGATTCAGCCGCACAGGTTTGCCACCGTATGTTGGAAGCGATTTAACGCCCCCCATCAATTCGTGAAGCAAAGATGCTAAAAGTTCTACCGGACTCCCGCGAACGTGCCCCACGGATAGGCCGTCCACGACCGTTTCCGCCGGCTCGGCGAACCGGCTTATCGACGGCCGCGCCAAGCTCAAAGAATCGACCTTCAGTTTGCATGAGGAGCCATCGACATCCCGATACTTCGACTCTTCCGAGGGCAACGAATTGTCAGGAGTCTCGAGAAAAATCTCTCGCAACGAAGGCCCGAAACCGAGTAGTTGTCGTTCTGAAGCAAAATCAAGAACGGCCGCTAAAGGTTTCGCTATCGGAATCGTCTCTTGCCAGGTCAATTGCCGCCGGCATCGGAGCAACCCCTGGAGCGTAAATCCAGAAGTCCACTCTCCGGATATGAACAAGCCACCGTCATAAGACTCCAATGCGTTGACACGGAGCAGATTAGGATGCTCGACCTCTCGTAGCCGCTCGATTTGGTGATGGATCTCGGCCAGCTGCCTCGGATCGTTGGTACAAGCCAGAGGCAAGAATCTTAATGCGACGCTGGCCTGGGCATCCGATTGAAGATCTTCGGCTTTAAAGGTATGGGGCTCGAAAGGCGATGGGCTGAGAATCAAATAACGATTGCGGATAAGCTGTCCGATCGCGATCCCGGAAGCACTCGTTCCTTCCTTGAGCCGTGAGGGCGCCGCTGGTGAGACTGCGATAGGATTGTCACCTAGCTCTTTCAGTAGTGCATCGACCTCGGCCTTTAATTCCAGAGACGTTTGGAAGCGGTTTTCCGGTTTCTTCGCGAGCAGCTTCTCCAGAAGGTTCCGTAGACCGGGCGAAAACTGCTGCAGAACGTTCGATGGCAGCGGTTCACCAATATGCTGATAAATTACTCGAGCGAGTACGCCTTCGAACGGCGGATGGCCGGTCAGCATGTACCAGAGGGTCGCTCCGAGAGAATAGATGTCTGAACGGACATCGATCTCTTTTTCCTCCAGCTGTTCCGGGCTGGCAAAATGCGGCGTTCCAACAAAACCTCCAACCGTAAGAGTACCTGATTGGTTGGTCGAAGAAATGAATGATTTGGCGAGACCGAAATCGATAACTTTTACGAGCAATTGATCATCGCCTTGCTCAAGCGCGAGCATGATATTTGAGGGTTTGATATCCCGATGAACCAGCTTTTCTCGATCGGCCGCTAACAATGCCCCAGTGACCTGGCGTACGATACGGAGCGCAAGCAAAGGATGCATCGGACCCTCGCGCTGCACCCGACGCTCGACTGTTTCGCCGTTGACGTACTCCATCGCATAATAGATGCGACCGTCCACCTTACCCAAATGGAACACCGTCGCGACGTTCGGATGTCGCAAACTAGCTGCCGCTCGAGCCTCTCTCAAGAAACGCTGCTGCGCAGGCTCACTGTCCAGATATTGAGCGCTGATAACTTTTAAGGCGACCTCCGACTGCAGATTGGTGTCCAAGGCCTTATAGGTAATGCCCATGGCGCCCCGGCCTAACTCCCAAAGTGAACCATCTCGCCTACGCGCAATCGTAAAGTGTTCGAGCGTGTCGATTTCTTCCATTACTTCTGGTTCAAAATTCCTGTCCAGGCCTCCAGGAAAGGGTGTCTTTTTTACTCTGGTTTGTCGATATAAAGTCGGTTCGGATCCGTCGCCGCGGGGTCCCTGAAAATACGAGGGGGATTATTGGAGAGCACCTTGTACCCGGTTAGGACAAATTCAGGATAGAATCCGTTCGAAGCGGGTTCGTACACCGTCTGTCCGGAAAAATAACCATCGAGGCGATACTCATAGTTATTGTCGAAACCGGGCGCGTCCGCTTCGCGATCAGGCGCCAGCTTCCGTTGCTCGTTTAACATGACCAATCGCGCGGCGCTCCACGGTTGCCGCGGTTGGCGCACATACCCCCAGAAAAAATAGTTCCGCCGATAAAAGCGTCGCCCGACGTAGTAGTTACCAGGGGGCTCAGTGGCGATAGATTGGTTCAGGACTGCGCGCGCTCTGGTGAATTCATCCGGTGTTGTAGCGCACCCCGCCAACGACAGTCCCAAACAAATGCACGCAATGGACCGAAGAATTCCTATCGAGGACGAGTTCGAGATCGAGGGCGATTGAATGCATTTAGAGAGATGAAACAACTTCAAACACCTCATAACAACTGACGCACATAACGTTCTAGCGGTTTCATAAAGCCCTCTTCGTCCTGAATGTCAGGTAATTTGACTCCAGAAAAGACTGCCCATTGCTCCGTATGACTTACCGTTTCTCCCGGTGCTACCGCCTGAAAGGGAGCTAGCGTCTCGAGTTCGAGGAAATCCCAGTTGGTGAAGAGTTGAAGATTTGTTCCACGGTCTGTGTAAACCGCGTTCTTGATGAACGGAACGGTCTTGAGAAACAAATTGTCGCCTAACACGTAACCAGCCCATTTTTCGGTGTGGGCAAAGCCGAGCTTGATCGGCTGCCGGTTTGTCTGACGGAGCTGGGTCACCCGGCGACCCAAACGGAGTCGTTCGTCCGATAAATCGGCAAATGGCCAGACGATGATGGTTTGGTTTGGCAGAAAAGCTTCCGGATGAGTTCTCAACTTCGGTCGTGGGACAATTGCGTATCCACCCTCCGCCATCACCGACAAAGCCCATGGGGCTAGCTCGACCGGTTTACTTCCTTCGTTAGTCACCAAATGTTCCACTATGACCTTAGGACCTGATTTTGAAAGCGTAAGGACAATCTCGCGATGAATTTGCGCCGGCTTTTTCATCCGGTGCTTAACCCGGATCGTAGAATCTCCTTCAATAGCGTGTTCTATTTCCGAATTGTCGATGACATAGGTCAGACTTTGGCCTTTCGCCTTTCGATCGTAGTCTTCAGGAGCCGTCCAAAGACGATGGCCGCCACGAATCTTCCAATCCTTCTCGCCGCTCTTTCCCGCTTCTTCGGGAAAAACTTTGAAAACGTTTCGGCCCTCAAGTGTCCGGTAGGAGATGATGCGTGGACCAACCTCGAGTGTAGCGACAAGCTCCACGGCGTTGTTGAAAAGCCTGAGGTTCTTTGTCCATCCAGCGAAGGGAAAATGTTCAACTGCCATGAGCTTCTCTTTTGATACGAGCAACCAGTTCGGGGTGCGCTTGAAGCTCTGATACCAGAACTTCGATTGCGCGCAAGGTCTGCGGAGAAATATGGTGCTCCATCCCTTCGACATCGTGGTAGATAGTCTCCTCATTGATCCCCAGCATTCGCAGAAAGTCGGACAAAAGATGATGCCGGCGCGTAATGTTTCGGGCGAGTGTCTCACCCGCCGTCGTAAGAACCAGGCCCCGATACTTTTCGTATTTCAAAAGACCTTCCGAATCCAGGCGCTGAACCATGTTCGTAACGCTAGCCTGTGAAATCTTCAAGCCCTGCGCGATATCGGCCACACGCGCATATCCCTTGGTATTTATCAGATCAAGGATCTGTTCCAGGTAATCTTCAACGGCTGAGGAGCGGGCTGGAGGCGCCTGCTTAGGCATAGAAACAAAGTATAAACAATGCCAACAACGGCGACAATGGAAATGCCAATGATAGACAATGCCAACAGCGCCGACAATGCCATCAATGCCAACAACGGGCATTGTCGACGCCGTTGGCATTGTCGGCGTCTATGGCGTGAGGTGGAAGTGTCAAGAATCCAGAAGAAAGATTGCCGTATTCGGGATCGGTCCGGTCAACATCCAGCTGGCAGATCCCGACCAACCCTCCTGGCGGAAGGTCTAAGCCTAAAAAGGTTTCGGGTTCCGAGTTCCGGAGTAACCTTGCAAGCTCGATAGCTTTTGTCGCGAAACCCGGAACCCGAAACCCGGAACACGAAACCGCTATATTCCCAGTACCAAGCCGTTTACCTGTTGATTAAACCCTATTGCGCTGACAAAGGCTCGACTCGCGTCGATCGTCCGAGTCTCGCGATTGACAGACGCTAGCTTCCAACCCGCTTGAAGCGTTCCCGGAAGCTTCTGATGCCGAAGCGCCAGAACAGCGCACACCGTCTGAAAGAGAGTGCTTGCCCCCAGACTCTCACCAATTGCCGGCTTAGGACAATACACTGGCGTCTCTGGAAAAGCCGTGGAGAAGACTCTTTGCTCAGCCTCATCCGCAAAGGTTCCGTTCGCGCTAGCAACAATGAAATCCACCAGCTCGCTGCCTGCTATCTTCGGAAACAGCTGCAATGCCGCCTCACCGGCATCGTGAATCGAGAAGAACGATTGTCCCGGATGCGAATTGGCGATCCTTATAGTCCCGTTTCTCCCCAACACAATTGCTGCAGAACCCTCGCCAAAAACGGTTCCCGATTTCTTCCCGTAAACCTCGAACCGCCTCTCACGTTCCGCCATTTTCCAACTGGCGAATGCATCTGCCAAAATCCAATCGGTCTCTTCCGTCCCGACCACCAAACAATGCTCAAGCTCGGGTTGCATTTCCAGAAGCTGGCAACCGAAATGGATAGCGCTTAGACCAATCGACGAATCTCCAACCAGTGTATAACTTTGGCCATCCACCCCCAAAAACGCGGCAACGTGGCTTGCCGCTGCGTTAAAAACAGTTTCGGGAAAAAGAAGAGGGCTGGCCGAATTCGCCCCTCCACGGGCAATTTCGTCGTAGAACCGCCTCGTATAGTTCACCCCGCCGGAAGAGATCGCGAAAACTACGGCAATTCGTTCTCCAAGCTCCTTGCTTTGTTTCAAACTTGCGTCCGCGAGCGCATCGAGGCTGGCAGCCGTGCCCAATAAAGAAATGGTTCCGGAACGCCGCAACCGAGGGTAACGCGCTGCCTCGGCCAAGAACTTGGGTGGTACCGGACAACAATAATAAGCGCGATCGGCCATCGCCTGCGGCATAACAGCTCTGGCCGCTTCCCCGCCATGGCAGAGTGCGGCCCACGTCTGTTCAGCATTCGGGCCGACTGGACTTATCGCACCAACGCCCTCAACAAAAACACTCATGCCGCGCGGAGAACGAGAGTCGCATTGGTGCCTCCAAACCCAAACGAGTTCGAAAGAGCACACCTAAGCTTGGCCGGCCGCGCCTCATTTCCCACTACCTCGAATTTCCAGCTTGGATCAGGCTCGGTGAAATTGATGTTCGGAGGAAGAAACTGCTCCCGCAAAGCAAGCACAGAGAAGACCGCCTCTATCGCGCCCGCTGCGCCGAGCGCATGCCCCATCATTGACTTGGTTGAACTTACCGACACCTGCCCGAGCAACTCCGAAATCGCAATTCCTTCAGTCGCATCGTTGAAAATCGTTGCGGTCCCGTGGCCGTTGACATAATCAACTTCTTCGGGCTCTGCACCAGCCGACGCGAGAGCACGCTCCATCGCCAGGCGCGGCCCGATACCCGAGGGATGCGGCTGCGTAAGATGATACGTATCGGTTGAGATCCCGTACCCCGCTACTTCCGCGACTGCTGTGGCGCCACGGTTTGCCGCGGAACGTTCGGATTCCAAGATGAGAAATGCGGCTCCTTCCCCAAGCACCAGTCCGGTACGACTCACATCGAAAGGACGTATTTTTTCTGGAGTAGCAGCCTGCAACGAATCGAACCCAACAAACACCAGCTCGCACAACGGATCGTACCCGCCGCAGGCGATGCACTCGTGTAAACCGCGACTCACCAAATCGAATGCGTGCCCAATCGCGTTCGAACCGGACGAACAGGCATTCGCAATGATCTGGGATGGAGCTCGGATGCCGCACGCCTGTTGCGCGTCCAGGACTGCCTTTTGCGGTAAATAATTCGCAACCAGACGCGGGAACTGACGGCGTGACGAATTGCCGCTCAGCAGGCGTCGATAAAAGATTTCTCCGTAACTCATACCTCCGGCGGTCGTGCCGATGACCATCAGTTCAGGGACAGGTTGCCGTGCAGAAGTCCAGGCTTCCCGCAACGCCATAACCATCATGCCGGAACTTCGATGCAACCTGCTAGCGGCCCGCGTCGGAGGTAGCGCGTCCGCCAGCCACGCATCTGGAACATGTCCCGCCGTTTTGCATCTCGTTTTGGAGACATCAAACTCGGTAACAGGCGAAACCGCGTCTCGCGCATTCAGAAGGGAGTTTAAGTTTTCCGCGGCATCAGAACCCAGCGGAGAAATAACCCCGATACCCGTAACTAGTACGCGGCGTTTGGCATTTCGCGTTTCGCGTTCCGCGTTTGGCGTTTGGCGTTCCGAAGGCATATTCATTCGATCAGATCGCTTGTCCTTTACTCGCCAGCCCTTTTACCAGGGCGAAGCCTGCTAAGCCGTCGTAGGCAAGTCCACAACAATTTACGGGCTTTCGGGGCTTCTATTCAAACGACTCCTGAGCGAACATATAATATCCATATCCCCCAAGTCTCGCA
>JBPYFC010000134.1:0-4296 GCA_051984705.1 Chthoniobacterales bacterium
TCTCCAAAAGTAAAGAAACCAGAGGCACTGAAAGTGATCCGCCGCGTCACATCCAATCGCGTCTCGACCCGAAAGACAGTTTCCTCGCTCAGCGCTGTTCCTGTGGTGAAAGTGAAGTCATGCGTTGCCGAAAAAATGGCCTGCCAATGCCGGAGGATTTGATGTCGAATTACGCCAGACAAGTAATACGACAACGGGATAGAAGGAGTAGCATCAATCAGATTGACACCGCCCGTCAAGTCGATATCGGTAAATTTGCTCAGTTTTCCCTTGATGAATGGACCGGCGCTGAGGCTGTTTACGTTACCTCCGCTATCGGGGCCGGAACCGATGCTGCGGCTCAGACTCGTTGAAAGGCCATACTGGATTGAGGGCGAAGATTTGAAAGTTATATCAGAGCCCAGCCGGAACGTATGACGTGTGCCGCTTGTTGTAGTCTGGTTCTGAACGTTCGTGCCGCCCTCGTTGCTGTAGGTGTAATCAGCGGAAAGCGTCAAAACAGCCACCCTGAGGTCCTTGTCGATTATGGCGCCGACGGTATTGGTCAGGCGATTCAGATAAGTCGTGTTGGTTACGGTCGGGTCCGATGTTGGATCCTGGACATAAGAAAATTGGTCATAGAGACGAACCCGGAAATCCGAAATCGCAAACTGAAATTGGACCTTGGAGTCCGGAGCGATTCCAAAAACAACCTTGTCTTTGCCATTGCCAAAAAAGTCCTCTGAGAGTTTTCCGGCAACTTTTAGGTCAAGCCGATTGAAGTGGCTTAGTATCCAGGTTGTGTCCAGCTCCAACGATTGATAGATACTGAAGCGGGAAATTTTGTCTGTATTGGAAAGCTCGGAATTATCCGTGTAGGAGAATCCTGCCGTTCCCGTAATGGCCTCCAGGATTGGGCCAATACGGAAAAAAGCTTCAGGATTTCGGAACGATTCAATTTCCAGCTTTCCTGCAGAGGTGCGCACCCGCTCCTGCGCCTTCAGCGGCAGGCAAAAGATGACCAACAGGAGTATGTTGGGTACCAGGGTGTATTTCGCAAGCCAGCCCCGGCCGAAAATTGTGACTTGAGTATTAATTCGGCGATCCTTAAACATTTTTGCGCCAGTGTCACGCATCTCCAATCCGCCTGTGTGACGAACGGCAGGAAATGCGCGTAGCCTTTTTATCATCTGGCGGTTTTGCATTTCAACCCAAACTCCAACATTCGGATGCTCGGCCGCGCTAAACGCGACAGATTCCAGCCTGCAAAAATCACGCGTTTGAGAGCAGCGGAATTTTTCGGCACCAGCGGACAACTCTGCTGCTCGATCACAAATCATTCCTCAATCAATGCAACCGCCTAACTGCAGCCGAGGATTTGTGATCAATGCAAGCTAGTTAAGAAGAAAATTGAATAAAAGCTTTGGTTTCGGCGAGATGCCACCCGCTTACCGCCCACCCGATTCGCTGTCAGAAACCTCTCATGCTGTTATTAGCGAAGCAAAGCTCTGAGCAGAGCTCGGCACGGATCCCTTCGTGGAAAAGGAGCTTGGACATCAGTTGCGTGGTGCTGAGCCTCCCGGTCTGGTTGCCGGTTATGATCGCGATTGCCGTTTGGATCAAACTCGTTTCATCCGGTCCAATCCTATTTTGTCAGGAACGCGTTGGTTATCGGGGAAAGTCATTTCAGATCCTGAAGTTCAGGACAATGAAGGCCAAGGCCGAGACTCTGAGTCACGAACGTCATCTTGAAGGGTTGATTCAGGCCGACTGCCCGATGACCAAGTTGGATGTGTCGGGCGATCCGCGCATCATCCGGGGAGGTCGCCTCCTCCGCGCTACGGGTCTCGACGAGTTGCCTCAGCTTTTCAATGTTTTGCAAGGTGAAATGACGCTTGTTGGGCCGCGGCCTTGCACACCGAATGAATTTCGACGCGATCAGCGCTGGCAGCAGGCACGTACCAATGTCGTTCCCGGCCTGACTGGGTACTGGCAGGTGAACGGCAAGAATAAGACCACGTTCACCGAAATGATTAATCTAGACATTTTCTACACTGAAAACATGTCTCTGCGGCTTGATCTAGCGATCCTCCTCAGGACTGTGCCGGCAATCTTCGGAGAATTTCTTGAAGCCCGCCGCAAAACTGGCCGGGCACAGCAAGAACAAGTGACCCCCTGAAAAGTGCTCACAGTAGAAAGCCCGTGGAACTCCGGATGGATTTTTAAATGAAGAAACCAATTGTTGTCGGTGTTGTAGGATGTGGTTATTGGGGTCCCAATCTCATACGCAACTTCAATGCGCTTCTCAATTGTCAAATGAAAGCCATGTGCGACATGAGCGAAGCACGTCTGAAACACTTAAGGAGCCTGTATTCAGACATCGAGGGCATGACTGATTTCGAACACCTCCTCAACGGGACGGGACTCGATGCAGTTGTTATCGCCACGCCGGTCAAGCATCACTATCCGCTGGCAAAGGCGAGTCTGCTGGCCGGTAAACATACCCTGATCGAGAAACCCATGGCATCCTCCTCGGCCGAGTGCGAGGAATTGATAAGCATCGCCGAGCAAAAGGGCCTCGTGCTAATGGTCGGCCACACCTTCCTTTACTCTGCTGCGGTAAATAAGATCATGGAGATCGTCGAAGCCGGAGACCTTGGCGAGATCCGGTACATCAACTCGCGGCGCCTTAACCTCGGCTTGTTTCAGAAGGACATCAACGTAGCCTGGGACCTTGCTCCTCACGACATCTCCATCATCCTGCATATTCTTGCGGAATCTCCCGTCACGGTTAACTGCCAGGGAAACGCTCATGTTACCTCGGGAATCGAGGATGTGACCAACATCTCTTTGTCCTTCCGGCACCGGCGCTTTGCCACTATCCAGAGCAGCTGGCTTGAGCCCAGGAAAATCAGGGAGATGACCATCGTGGGCACTAGGCGAATGATTGTGTACGACGATGTGGAGACGAACGAAAAAATCCGGATCTACGATGTCCGGGTGGAGCGTCCGCCCCATCACGACACGTTCGCCGAATTCCACTACTCCTATCACTATGGCGACAGTTACATCCCGTATCTCAAACAAGAGGAACCGCTGAAGGCGGAATGCCAGCATTTCCTCGATTGTGTGGAAAAGGGGGCCAGGCCACTAACCGGTGGCCGCGAGGGGCTGGAATTGGTAAGAATTCTCGAAGCTGCTTCAGCATCGCTCAAAACGAACGGCGCTCCGGTGACGCTCGCTCGATCGCAGGAAGCGCTGTCGCCATCGGAACGGGTGCGGGCGCGGGAGGCTGTGCCTAGCCAGCAGAAATCACAGGCTAGGGAATCGGCGCGCCCATTGCGGGCTAATCTTTGAACAACCTGGATTATTATCCCGGCTCCACCATCGTATCGCTCCAACCGTCGGCTCGGATGAATCTCGCTCCACCTAAAAACTCGCTCTACCACACGCCGATACACCGTCACGCCGATACGCCGAGACGTTGCTTCCCTGCAGCACGGATGCGCGTATGAGCAACCCGCCGCCCAATTATGCGCGCATTGCGCCGGATGTGAAGCTCGGCCGGAACGTGCGGATTCATGCCTTTGTGAACCTGTACGGCTGCGAGATCGGCGACGAAACCCGGATCGGGACGTTCGTCGAAATTCAAAAAGGGGCTAAGATCGGCGCCAATTGCAAGATCAGCAGCCACACCTTCATTTGCGAAGGTGTTACGATTGAGTCCGAGGTCTTCGTCGGCCACGGTGTGACTTTCATCAACGATCGCTATCCGCGCGCGACCAATGCAGCGGGGCAGCTTCAATCGGAAGCGGATTGGGATTGCCAGACTACCCTGGTAAAACAAGGGACGTCGATCGGATCGGGCGCAACTCTTTTAGGGGGTATCACGATTGGAGAAAATGCCATCGTCGGGGCGGGAAGCGTTGTAACCAGAGATGTGCCATCCAATACCACTGTCGCCGGCAACCCGGCGAGGATTTTGAAGCAACCCGTCACGCCAGATGCAAATCGAAGTACCATTTATTGACCTCAGATCGCACCACGCACCTCTGCTGGAGGAGATTAACGGTGCGATCCGGGAAGTTATTGATAGTGCTGCCTTCGCCGGCGGGCCCTTTGTTACTCGATTCGAAGAGGAGTTCGCAGCTTACTGCAATTGCCCCTATGCGGTCGGTGTCGGTAGCGGGACCGAAGCGCTCTGGCTTGTTCTTCTGGCATTAGGTGTCGGGCCGGGAGACGAAGTGATAACGGTGCCTAACTCATTCATGGCCACCGCGGAAGCGATTACCTATTGCGGGGCTAAACCGGTTTTCG
>JBPYFC010000135.1:0-4583 GCA_051984705.1 Chthoniobacterales bacterium
TGAACCAAAAGTGTTACCTATGTTCTGAACCTGCACCAATCTCCTCCCGGCGTCGCTCAGCGAACGCGCGAAGAGCTATCGGTGCTATTGCCATTGGCGGAAAGTCTAAAAAAAAGGCCGCAAAAAAGCCGCGAATCTTAAATCAAATTGAAAGATGAAAAATTAGCTCTCTAAGAGCCTTGCTAATTGCCGATCGGACTCTTATTCTTGCAAGACTTCCCCATGGCTCTCCCCGGAAAACTGAGTCTGTCTAAGTTCCCTGAAGGTGGTTTAATCCTCGCAATCGTTGTGCTGGGCCTGGTGCTCGCTATTTTCGGCGGCTCTGTTCAGCGGCCGAAATTCGAAATACGGGACGGGCAACGGCAGCGAGCAGTTGAGGTGACGCAAGAGGGGCTGAAAATTCCCGCCTTCGTCACGGTTAACAAATTTTTCAATGCGCAGACGCTGATACAGATCGCAAAAGACACCAGCTTTTTCGCGATCATGGCGATCGGCATGACTATTGTCATTATTACCGGAGGAATCGATCTTTCGGTCGGCGCGATCTATGCCCTGTCGGCAGTCTGCGGGGCTCTGGTCTTTAATCATTTTGGACCGTCGGGGGGCGGAGGCGCGATTCTGCTCGGCGTCCTTGTTACGGTTGGAGTGGGCATACTATGCGGCCTGGCAAATGGCGCAATGACTGTCGCGTTCAATGTGCATCCATTCATCATTACGTTGGGCACGATGGCGATTTATCGGGGGATCGCTTTCGTCCAAACCGGTGGCCAGTCGATCGGCGACTTTCCAGGGGATTTTCGTGAATTTGTCCGGCACGAGTATTTCGGCGGGTTAAGCCTGGTACCGTTGATTGTGATGGTGGTGGTCATGATAATTGGCGGGATCTTCCTGGCGCGGATGGCAATTGGTCGTAAGGTCTACGCCATCGGCGGAAACGAGACGGCAAGCCGGTTCAGCGGTATCCGGGTCGGCCGGGTAAAACTCCTTGTTTATACGCTATCCGGCCTTTCAGCCGGTATCGCGGCGACGCTTTCGCTCGGTTATTACGGTGCAGGCTCGTCCGGGGACGGCTCGGGGTACGAATTGAATGTGATCGCTGCCGCCGTTGTCGGTGGAGCAAGTTTGATAGGTGGAAAAGGGACCGCATTGGGGGCGTTGCTGGGAGCGGTGATCCTACAAATGATCTCGAACGGTTTGGTCATTCTCAACATCCCGCAAAACTACAGCCAGATCGTGATCGGTGTGGTGGTGATTGCGGCGGTGTTGTTAGACCAATTGAATGCCCGCCTGGCCGAGCGCAGTTTGCTGGCCAAGACGGGTCGCATCAAGAAGGAGGTTCTCGAGAGCGAGGTGCCTGCTTCTGCAACCCAAGAAACAAAATGATACGACGATTCGCTGTTACAGGCTTCCTCAGCCTGGTTGCCGCCGCCGGATTTGCGGCAGACAAAACCCTGGTATTTGGCGTTGTGGCCAAATCAAATAACAACCCCGTATTCCAAGCGGCTAAGACTGGCGCCGAGGACGAAGCCAAGAAGAAGACCGCGGAAGGGAAGGCAACCGTCAAGATCGATTGGCGTACGCCGAACGAGGAGGATCCTCAGAAGCAAGCGGACGCGATCGAACAATTGGTCAACAACGGCGCGGCCGGTATTGCGGTGAGCGCTTCGGACGCGAACAAATTGACCGACGCTATCAACAAAGCAGTCGATAGCGGGATCCCGGTCACTATGTTCGACTCAGACGCTCCGAAGAGCAAACGCTTTGCCATTTTCGGTACCGACGACATCGATTGCGGTCATAAGACGATGGCTGAACTGGCGAAAGTGATGAACAACAAAGGCGTCGTTGCCATTCTCGCTGGAAACCAGAACGCGCCTAACCTGCAGAAACGCGTGCAGGGCGCGAGAGAGGAAGCCAAGAAGTATCCGGACATCAAGATTCTGGATGCTTACTATCACAAAGAGACTCCGCAGGATGCTGCGGCCAAGGTAGAGCAGGTGATGCAGGCGCATCCCGAAATTACCGGCTGGGCGATGATTGGCGGATGGCCTCTGTTCACCGATAACGCGCTGAAGTTTGCGCCGGGCACCGTCAAAGTTGTTGCGGTCGATGCGCTTCCGGCACAGCTCGGTTACTTGCGCGACGGCCACGTGCAGGTTCTGCTGGCGCAACAGGTCTACGAATGGGGCACAACCTCCGTCGATCTTTTGTACGATAAGATCGTGAACGGTAAGACTCCTCCTAACGCCTTTGTGAAAGGCGAGCTTATCCCAATTACCAAGGCGAATGTCGACGAATTCGCCAAGAACTGGGAAAAGTGGCTGCCGAAGAGATAAGGATAAAAGGAGACAGAATACAGAATTCAGGAGACAGGAGGTGACGACTGTCTCCTAGACCATCGGAGGGCGATCCGGCCACTGCCGGACCGCCTCCAGCTAATCACTAGCACTAGCACCAACACTCAATGGCATTCCTTGCTGTTCATAATATCTCAAAGAGTTTCCCCGGGGTTCGCGCGCTGGACAACGTTTCTGCTGAATTTGAGAAAGGAGGTCTCCATGCGCTGATGGGGGAGAACGGCGCTGGCAAGAGTACGCTCGGTAAGATTGTAGCCGGTGTTTATACGCCTGACGCAGGAACCATTTCGATCGAAGGGAACGAAGTTCGGCCGACCAACCCGCGCATCGCTCAGGCGCTGGGAATAGCTCTGGTCCATCAGGAACTGGCGTTCTGCCCGAACTTGTCTGTTGCTGAAAATCTCTTGCTTGGCCGGGCACCGGCTAAGTCGGGATTTGTGGATAGACCAAAGCTGCGAGAGAAAGCGCAGGCGTTAATCAAAGAGATTGAGGCCGATATCGATGTCGATGTGCCGCTGGCCCAGCTCACGACCGGACAAGAGCAAATGGTCCAGATCGCCGGAGCAGTCGGGCTGAATGCTCGGATCATCATTTTTGATGAGCCGACTAGTTCGTTGTCGGTCCATGAGAGCGAGCATCTTTTTGCTCTGATCGGGCGACTCAAAGCCCGGGGCGTGACCATGCTTTATGTCTCGCATCGGATGGACGAAATCTTTCGTCTTTGCGATACCGTAACCGTGCTCCGGGACGGCAAACATGTTGCGACCGAGCCGATCGCTCAGACAAATCGCGACCGTCTTATCCGCCAGATGGTGGGTCGCCAAGTGCTATTGACGCGCCCGAAACATTTGGATCTAAAGCCGGGCGAAACGATTTTGAAAGTAGAGAATCTCACTTCCACAGGAAAGTGCGAGAATGTCTCTTTTGAGGTGCGACGCAACGAAATCGTGGGAATGGCCGGACTGGTTGGAGCCGGGCGCACGGAGGTGGCGAAATGCATTTTCGGCCTGGACAAGCAAGCTACTGGAAAAGTTTTGATAAAGGGCAACCCGGTAAAGCTTGGGAATGTGAATGACGCGATGCGGCACCGGATCGGATTCCTGCCGGAAGACCGGAAAAAAGAGGGCTTGGTATTACAGTTGAGTATCACCGATAATGTTTCTTTGCCGCACATTGATCACTTCACCAATTTTGGATTTGTCGATCGCCGCAAAGAGATAACCGAGGTGGAAAAGCTGACTAAGAGGCTTCGGGTCAAGGCGCCGTCGATCGAGTCTATCACGGCCGGTTTGAGTGGGGGGAACCAGCAGAAGGTTGCGATTGCAAAATGGATGGCACGAAGTTGCGAATTATTGATTGTCGATGAACCGACTCGCGGTGTCGATGTGGGCGCGAAGGCCGAGATTTATCAATTGCTGGACGAGGTAGCATGCCAGGGTGTGGCGATCTTGATGATTTCGTCTGAGCTGCCGGAGCTCCTGAACCTTGCGCGGCGGATCATTGTCATGCGCGAAGGATTTATGACCGGCGAACTGAGTCACGAAGAATTTACGCAGGAGAATTTATTGCACCTCATGGCGTAGTCAGGAGCGCCGTCATCCTCTTTCGCCCGGCCAGGGCCGGATTACGATGAACAGCTTCGCCGTCATCGCCGGGAGCGCAGCCAGCGGATGATCCGGCCACTGCCGGATCGCACTCCGGGTCAGAGCAACCGGAGCCGGAGCATGTCTAATGCTCGTTGCGAACAGAGTCTCTTGAATGTCTTGCGGTCGGTTGGAAAAAAAATCTTTGTTATTTCTGTCGGCTGATCAGGACTCGCCAGACCGACGTAGGCGGTTCCAACCGGTTTTTCTGCGGTCCCGCCGTCGGGTCCTGCAATTCCGGTGATTGATAACGCGAACGTAGTACCGGCACGATTTCGGGCTCCTTCCGCCATGGCTTTGGCGACTTCCTCGCTCACTGCTCCGACCGAACGGAAAAGCTCTTCGGGCACACCCAGGATCCTGCTTTTTGCTTCGTTTGAATAGGTCACGTTCCCTTCGAGAAATACCGCCGAAGATCCCGGAACATCGGTAATCCGGTCGGCGAGCAAACCGCCAGTACATGACTCGGCCACGGCTAAGGTCGCTTTCTTTTGAGTCAACAGTTCGACAACGACTTGCTCGAGCTCTTTTTCCTCGGTTGTGACAATATGTGATCCAAGCTTGACCCGAATGACCTGTTCGC
>JBPYFC010000136.1:0-6936 GCA_051984705.1 Chthoniobacterales bacterium
ATTTCAATCATAACTCAGGACTCAGGACTCAGAACTCAGGACTCAGAACCCAGAACTCAGAATCTAGAAAGCAGGACCGGGAAGGCTGCCTTGAATTGTGTTCTCCTGCGAGTGCGCTTCGGTTCACGTGATAGCTAAATTCGAAACTGTAGATTCGAAATTCCGAGTTCTGAGTCCTGAGTCCTGAGTCCTGAGTTCTGAGTCCCGAGTTCTGAGTTCTGAGTTCTGAGTCCTGAGTTATGATTGAAATACCAAAATATCGGCGGCTTGGCCGGAGTGGTCTTTTTGTCTCACCAATTGCTTTGGGAACGATGCAATTCGGCTGGAGCGCGGACGAGGCAACGTCGCACAAAATCTTGGACGCCTATGTCGATCAAGGAGGTAACCTCATTGATACGGCGGATTGCTACAGCGCATGGGCTCCTAATAATCCCGGAGGCGTTTCTGAAGAGATCATCGGACGCTGGTTAGCCGCGCGGAAGAATCGTGACCGAGTGCTTATCGCCACCAAGGTTCGTTCTGCGATGGGGCAAGGGTTTTCGGAAGGCAGAGACCATCCGCTACAGCGTGAAGGTTTGTCCAGGCGTTGGATTCTGCGCGCATGCGAAGACAGCCTTAGACGGCTACAGATCGATTATATCGATTTGTATCAAGCACACTGGATCGATCCCCTGACTCCGATCGAAGAAACGTTGTCCGCCTTCAGCGATCTGGTCCGAAAAGGATATGTTCGGTATATCGGGTGCTCGAACTTTAGCGCGTGGCGCTTAATGCAAGCCCTTTGGGCAGCCGACAAGCATGGATTCGAATCGATCGTGTCAATCCAGCCAGAGTATAGTCTCATCAGCCCGACTCGCGCGGATTTCGAACGTGAAATTGCCAAAGTATGCTTGGCATACGGGGTTGGCGTCATACCCTACAGCCCGTTAGCCGGCGGGTTTCTCACCGGTAAATATCGTCGGAATCAACCGCTCCCTGCTAGCGTTCGGGCGGGAGGCAATGCAGATCGAATGACGGACAAGAACTTCGATATCCTGGAGAAACTGATCGAAGTCGCCGGGCGCCATAACTCGACACCAACGCGAGTGGCACTGGCTTGGCAATTGGCTCAACCATTTGTCACTGCGCCAATCATTGGAGCCAATAACCTCGACCAGCTAGGAGACTCCATGGGTGCGCCTGCTTTAAAACTGTCAGACCAAGACCTTGCCGAGATCGAGCAGGTTTCGGGCTGGGAACGGTCGAGGACGGAACGGGAAGACTGAGGAGGTTTCGGCGCGCCGGCGTGCAGCGTCGAGGACAGGCTGGTGCCGGCCGATTCTCGACACTGACCGTTCCTTTGATAATCTTTTGCCCTCCATGAAGATCAATCGCGCTCTCATTTCCGTATCCGATAAGACTGGTTTGGTTCCGTTTGCTCGCCGTCTTAGCCAGATGGGTATTGAGATTGTCTCAACCGGAGGAACAGCGACTTTGCTGGAGAGCGAGTCGATCCCTCATCTAAAAATTGAGCAGTTTACGGGTTTTCCCGAGATCTTGAGCGGACGAGTCAAAACGTTGCACCCAAAAGTACACGGTGGATTACTCTACCTGCGGGAAGACGAACGACATCAGCACGAAGCGAGAGCGAATCAGATCCAACCGATCGATCTGGTCGCGGTAAACCTTTATCCTTTCGAAAGCACGATCGCCAAACCGGACGTCACTCTCGAGGAAGCGATCGAGCAAATTGATATCGGCGGTCCGTCCATGCTTCGGAGCGCAGCAAAGAACTACCGTTCGGTGACGGTTCTTACCGATCCCGGCGACTATGACACCGTTCTAGCCGAACTTGAGCAGCACAAGGGCGAAACAACCCTGAAACTTCGCGAGCATCTCGCGATTAAAGTATTTCTGACAACGTCCCGCTACGATAGCGCTATCGCCGAGTTCCTGAATCGCAAGCAAACGACGGCGGGCTCTTTCGCTCTTTCCCTACCTTTGGAGATGCACCTGAGGTATGGCGAAAATCCGCACCAGCTCGCTTCGTTATACGGCCGGTTTGGAGACTTCTTCCAGAAGCTCCACGGCAAGGAACTCTCTTTCAACAACATCCTCGATATCGATGCTGCGGCCAATTTAATCCATGAATTTGTCGAACCGACGGTTGCGATCTTGAAGCACACAAACCCGTGTGGGGTCGGGTCAGATTCCGATTTGAAGAAGGCCTGGATCAAAGCGTTCGCTACCGACAAACAGGCCCCGTTTGGGGGTATTATTGTTGTTAATCGTCCGATGACCTTGGAGCTGGCTCGGGCGATCTCAGAGATTTTTAGCGAGGTAATTATTGCGCCGGAGTTCGAACCTGAAGCACGCGCTCTGCTTCAGAAAAAGAAAAATCTGCGGCTGATCAGGATGCTTGACTGGGCGAGACAAACGGAACACAACAAATACGTTCGATCGATCATCGGTGGGGTACTGGTACAGGATCAGGACCACGTCGATTTCAAAGACCCAGAGCACCATGTCGTCTCAGCGCGTCCGCCTACCGCCGACGAGATGAAAGCGATGCTCTTCGGCTGGCGCGTAGTTAAGCACGTAAAATCCAACGCGATTGTGTATGCCTCTAAGGATCGCACACTGGGGGTTGGCGCCGGTCAAATGTCTCGCGTCGACTCTTCGCGAATCGCCATCTGGAAAGCTAACGAGGCCGGGCTCTCCTTAAAGGGAAGCGCCGTTTGCAGCGACGCCTTTTTCCCGTTTCCCGATGGATTAATCGCTGCAGCCGAAGCCGGAGCGACAGCAGCAATCCAGCCCGGCGGCTCAGTTCGTGATGAAGAAGTGATCAAAGCCGCGAACGAGCGAAACGTAACAATGGTTTGTACGGGGACGAGGCATTTCAGACATTGACTGGAATGCCAACAACGCCGACATCGCCGACAGTGCCATCAGCGGAAAGGCGTGAAGAATAACAAGTCAATGTTGGCATTGTTGGCACTGATGGCATTGTTGGCATTGCTATCCCACACTCACACTTACACTCACCCTCTTTATGATCCGACTGGGCGTTAATATCGACCACGTTGCGACGCTTCGACAGGTCCGCTACGTCGACGCAATAGACTCGCCAAACGCTGAGCCCGATGTCCTGACAGCCGCTTCTGTTTGCGAGCGGGCCGGTGCTCACGGCATCACCGTACATCTCCGCGCCGATCGACGGCATATCCAGGACCGGGACGTCTTTCGCCTGAGAAACAGCGTGATGACGAAGCTCAATTTGGAAATGGGTAATACACCTGAGATTCTGGAAACTGTATTGAGAGTCATGCCCGATGACGTTTGTCTGGTGCCAGAGAATCGCCAGGAGGTAACGACAGAAGGAGGGCTTAACGTCGCGAAGAATTTCAAGGTTCTAAAACCAACGGTAGATCGTCTGCACGCCGCAGGGATCCGTGTCAGCATGTTCATCGAACCAAACGCCGAACAGATCGAAGCTTCCGCTGCAATCGGTGCCGAAGCTGTTGAATTGCATACCGGCGCTTATGCCAACGCGCTGCCGGAATTCAGGAGCGACGAGCTGGATCGGCTCGCGGCGTCTGCCAGGCTTGCTGATGAGAAAAAACTGATAGTGAACGCCGGGCACGGTATCAATTACGAAAATCTGAAGCCGTTACTGCAGATTTCGCAATGGCAGGAGTTTAACATTGGGCACTCGATTGTCTCTCGTGCACTGTTTTATGGGTTGGAAAATGCCGTCCGCGAGATGATAGAGCTGATGCGGGGATGATTTTCGGTATCGGGATCGACGTCGTGGAGACAAGCAGAATCGCGGATGCAATTCTGCGCCACGGAAATCGCTTTATTGAAAAAATCTATCAACCTGCCGAGGCAGAATATTGCCGTTCAATGAAAGATCCAGGACCGCATTTTGCTGCCCGATTTGCCGCTAAAGAGGCGGTCTCAAAAGCTTTTGGAGTTGGATTTGCCGGACAATTTGATTGGAAGGACATCGAAGTTCGTCGAAAAGCCAGTGGAGAACCGTTTATTGTGTTGCACGCTGGCGCGGCCGAACTCGCAAAACGGCTCGAGATCGAGACAGTGCTGGTCAGCCTTAGCCATTCCGCCCATCATGCTGTAGCCAACGCTCTTCTGCTCAAGAAATGACGGATTATAAAGTTAAGCTCGAGGTCTTCGAAGGACCGTTGGACCTGCTGCTTTACCTGATCAAGAAAGATGAGGTCGATATCTACGACATCTCAATCGAGCGAGTTACCAGCCAGTATCTCGAGTACCTCGAGACTTTCCGAATGCTCGATCTGGAGATTGCCGGCGAATTCGTCGTCATGGCGGCGAATCTTATCTACATTAAAAGCCGGACACTACTGCCGGTCCATCAACAACCTCCAGAAGAAGATGCGGAAGAAGACGATCCACGCTGGGACCTGATCCGGCAGTTGATTGAATACAAGAAGTTCAAGGACATCGCTTTCGAGCTACAACAACGCGAATTCGAACAAGAAGGATTAGTCGCACGAGTTCCAGAAAAGCCGGATTTCCATGATCGGGATCTTCTGTTGAAAAGCGAGGTCGGAATTTTCGATCTGATCGACGCTTTCCATAAGGTACTCAGAAGGGTAGAAGCCCGGCAGGAAGATCTTCGGGAGATTTTCCAGGAGAACTTTACCGTGTCGGACAAGATCGACTATTTGCTGCGCGCCATTGCTGCACGCAACTCGTTGAGATTCTCCGAGCTATTCGTCCGCGCCACGAGCACAACCGAAGTCGTCGTGACTTTTCTGGCTTTGCTTGAGCTTATTCGGCTTAAGCAACTGAGCGCGCGACAAGAGAAACCGTTCAGCGAGATTGAAATCCGGCGAGTGGGTTAAGGGCCAACTAGCAGATAGGAATCTAGAAGCTCGAAGCGCGAAGCTCGAATTTAGAATTTGGAGTTTAGGAGCATCTTCCAGATTCGAGATTCACGCTGCTAATGGCATTGTCGACGTTATTGGCATTGGGTAAACTCAGTCATGGCTAGTCTGAAGGCTGTTCTGGAAGCGCTTCTCTTTGCATCGCAAAAGCCGCTTTCAACGAAAGAACTAATTGCGGTATTGCGCTCAGCCGTGGAGTTCCTCGAATCCAAGGAAGATTTGGCTTTGGCGAAGACAAATGAAGCGGGCGTCGTGGAAACTCTGCATGAATTGCAGAAAGAATACAATGATCTCAACAGATCGTTTAAGCTGGTCGAACAGGCATCGGGCTGGGTCCTGGTCAGCCGGAGCGATTACCAAATCTGGATACGACAACTGTTCCCGGATTCGCGGCCGCCTCGTTTGAGCGCTCCGGCGCTTGAGACTCTGGCAATCGTCGCCTATCGACAGCCAATCACAAAGGCTGATATTGAAGCGATTCGAGGAGTTACCGTCGACGGCGTGCTGCAAAAGTTGCTGGAGGCAGGGCTGATGAAGGTCGCGGGGCGTGCAGAAGTGCCTGGGCGTCCACTGCTCTACGAGACAACTCATCACTTTCTCGAGCATTTCGGTCTAAAGAATTTGGATGAACTGCCAAACGCTTCAGAATTGCGGCAAGTGGCGTTACCCAAAGCAAAGGAACCGGAGCTAGGGTTATCCGAACAAAAGCAAGAATCCAAAGAATAGCGACCTGTGGGCTTTGCCGCTGGCAAGAGTCATCCGTCGTGTTGTTCTTTTGGAGAAATCTGCGGATCTGCGTAATCTTTGGTGCGCTCTCGTATGGATCCTTCGCAAAACCCACTAGACGATATTCGGAAACAGATCGACGACGTTGATACCAAATTGCTCGCCCTGTTGAATCAACGCGCGGATTTGGTGCATGAAGTTGGCGTAATCAAAAAGCAGGCGGGCCTGGCGATCTATGCGCCGGAACGAGAAGCAGCTCTACTGCAGGAGCTGGAAAGAAAGAACAAAGGCCGATTACCTGCCGGGGCAGTCCGAGCGATCTATCGAGAGATTATGTCCGCTGCATTGGCGCTGGAGAAAGGATTAACCATCAGTTACCTCGGACCGGCTGCAACGTGGACACATCAGGCTGCCCGAGCCAAGTTCGGCGCATCGGTCGAATACGTTCCTCAGCCAAATATCGGTGACGTGTTCGATCAGGTCACGCGAAAGCTGGCAGATTACGGAGTAGTTCCTATCGAGAACTCAGTAGAAGGAGCGGTGAATCACACGCTGGATGTTTTCATGGATTCGGAGCTTAAAATCTGCGCTCAAATCCTTCTTCGAATAGAGAATAATCTGCTTTCGAACGAGCCGAGGGACAAGATCACAAAAATTTATTCTCATCCGCAGGTGTTTGGCCAGTGCCGGAAATGGCTGCTGCGGAACGCTCATGATCTGGAATGGATCGAGGTTTCGAGCACAACGCGCGCAGCAGAACTGGCAGCGAAGGAAGCGGGCAGTGCCGCGCTAGCCGGAGCGATGGCAGCCGAAGTCTATGGGTTAGACATCCTCGATCGCGGCATCCAGGACAGCCCTAACAATACAACTCGTTTCCTGGTGATCTCCCACGCAACCTCTCCCCCAACCGGCCAGGACAAAACGTCTCTCATGTTCTGTATCCAGGACCGAGTCGGCGCCCTCTACTCAGCGATTGAACCGTTTGCTCGCCTGAAGCTGAGCATGAGCAAGATCGAGAGCCGCCCCTCCAAACGGAAAAACTGGGAGTATTTCTTTTTCGTCGACATCGAGGGCCACTGCGAAGACGCCGTCGTGAAGGAGGCGATTGTGGAGTTGGAGAGGCATTGTACCTACGTGAAAGTCCTCGGGAGCTACCCCGCCACGTAGGAGCGGGCAGGTTATCAGTTGTCGGTTTTCAGTTTTCGGTTTTCGGTTCTCTGACGCCCAGCAAAGTATATAACTCCGTTATTTTACGTTGTAAGTACGCGCTAGATTGGCTATGACGAGGGGATGACCGGAATAA
>JBPYFC010000137.1:0-5975 GCA_051984705.1 Chthoniobacterales bacterium
TCCAGGTTGCAGTCTCGCGAGGCCAAGCCGGATAAAGCGCTTCCAGAGACCAGCATCCTTCAACAGTCCGGCGAGAAAGCAGAAAGGCGGCCAGTAGTGCAGCCCGGCCTCGAACAAGAGCTTCCTCCCGGTGGGCAAACGCTGCCTCCTGCGCTGCCAGCATTAGCAGCGAAAATTGAAAGGAAAGCCGCTTCTAAACCCCGCCGGCGCGTGCTGGTGGTCGTTGCGGCCACCGTCGCAGTCTGGGTACTTACTGGCCTTATTCTGGTCGCTCTATTGGTCTTTAGCGGTCAGCGCATGAAAATCGAGCAGGATCGTGGCAACGCTCTAATGGCGCAAAGCAGGTTCTCAGAAGCCCTGGACTCCTACCAGAAAAGCCTGGCCACGGTAAAGCAATTCAGTTTTGTGAACGGCGGTTGGCAACAGGATCTCTCAGTTTGTTACGAAAAGTTGGGCAATGCTCTGAAAGCGCAAAACAAACTGCCTGAAGCTCTGGATGCCTACTTGCAAGAGCTGGCGATTGACAAACGTTTGACCGACCTGGGCCAATCTAATGCCGTCTGGCAGCGAAATCTGTCGGTGTGCTACCAAAAGATTGGGGCTGTCCTGATGGCGCAAAACAAGGTACCCGAAGCGCTTGAAGTCTTATGGAAAGCCCAGAGGATTGCCAAGGAGCTGGCTGCAAAAGACAAATCCAATCCGGCTCTGCAGACCGACCTCTTGCTATTGTGCGAGACAGTCGGTGACGTTTTGCGTTCTCAAGGCAAGGTTGAAGAAGCGCTTGGCCTTTTTCAGCAAGATTTGGAGATCGCGCAAGGACTCGCTCAAGGGGACCCAACCAACGACAACCGGCAACATAACTTGGGCGTAGCTTGGGAACGAATTGGCTTCGTACGGCAGGACCAGAACGATCCGGCAGCAGCAGCCGAAGCCTTCGAACGCGAGCTGCAGATTTTCAGTAAGCTAACAGAGCAGAAGCCTCAGGACGTTCGTTTCGCCACTGGCCATGTCGTAAGCAAACTTGATTTGGCGGGCGCATATCGTCTCCTGGGGAAGCAGAAGGAGGCGCTCGATTTAATCAAACAGGCAAGAGACGCCATAGTCGACTTGCAAAGGCGCGCGCCTCTGTCGCGGGCCCAAACAGAGGTCCTGGATAAGGTCGATAAAAGGATTTCCATGTTGGAACGAGCTGCGGACTAGGCAGGGTCGAGTAGGAAAAACGCCCGTACCGGAGAAAAACTAAAGCAAACCCAATATTCTGAAAATGCGGACGCGGTGACCCTTTGAAGTCGCGCAATTTCGCGAGCATTTCTGACGCAGAGACCGCTGAGTAACGCAGAGTCTCCGATTTGAATTTTGCTTTCCTCAGCGTTGTTCCGCGTTCTCGTCCTTCGCCAAGGCTACGGCCCGACAAGTCTGCGCGGGCTCTGACCTGTCGGCGTTGTTGATCCGGCCAAGGCCGCATCGGCGCTGCTGGCATTCCCCCGCTAAGCCTCCAGGTGACGAAATCTTCGAAGACGGAAAGCCAGGGCTATCAGCATGATGCCAAATATGAGTGCGTACGCTCCGATCCAAAACGCAATCGCCAGAGCACCCGCGCCCGGAAAGATAATAATGAGGATACCGAATAACAGAGAAAGGACGCCCGTCAACACGAGCCATATTTCGTTGGCAATTGCTGTTCGCAGCCGAATGCCTGACACAATTTCAAACAGTCCGGTAGAGATCGCCCAGAAAGCAATCAGGTAAAGAAGCACCATACCCGTTATTCGGGGCCAAACGAACGTTGCGACTCCAGCTATGATTCCAACAATGCCTTCCAGCAGGAAAGCCCAATGTTGCCTGGGAGATCTTATCGCTGAGACGATATCAAAAATGCCGTCTAAAAAAGCATACGCCCCGAAAAGCAGGACCAGTACCAGCAGCGTCTTATGTGGCATGAAGATGGCCAAAAGGCCAAATAGCACCGCAAACAACCCGCGCAGAGCCAAGGCCCACCAAAAGCGCGCCAATAAGTGAAGCATATCTAAGCCTCCTATTATTTGAATAAGTGATCTGGTTTCCGTTTTCCAGATTTGGGACAGCTTGCACTAGAGAAATTTAGGCTTTGGCCGGTCCAGCCTTATCCTTCGATTGAGCTGCCACAGCCTCCAGATTGCCGGACTCGCCAAAGGCCGGCACTTCTCTGCCAACCAGTCTATAAAATGTCGGTCCATCGATTGATTCGGCCTTCAGCAATTGGACAGCGACATGCTCGAGCTGGTCGCGGTGGGTAGACAAGGTTTCCTTGGCTTGTTGGTACGCCTGGTCGAGCATCTTCTTAACTTCTTCGTCGATTTCGCGCGCAGTCTCTTCGCTGCAGTCCCGCTGTAACTGAAACTCCTGGCCAGCAAGAAACGTTGGCTGGCGCTGGGCGCAGTTGGCTAGTCCGACCCGATCGCTCATTCCATACAGCGTGACCATCTGCCGCGCTATCGCAGTAGCACGTTCCAGGTCGTTCTGTGCTCCCGTGCTGACCTCACCAAAAACAATCTCCTCAGCGGCGCGGCCGCCGAGTAGTCCGCGAAGTCGATCCAACAATTCGCTGCGCGTCATCAGAAACTGGTCTTCAGCTGGCAACTGCATCGTGTAACCGAGGGCTGCTCTCCCTCGCGGGACGATACTGATCTTGTGTACTGGATCAGCATGAGGACTGTAAGCCGCTACCAATGCGTGACCGACTTCGTGATACGCAACCCGGCGTTTCTCCTCATCGCCAAGGCGACGGCTCTTGCGCTCAGGTCCGGCCACTACTTTCTCGATCGCATCTTCCAGATCGCGTTGTGTGATTTCTGTCCCGTGGCGTCGCGCTGCTAGCAAGGCGGCTTCGTTCAGCAGGTTTGCCAGGTCAGCGCCGGAGAGCCCAGCAGTGGCTGCAGCGATGCGCCGTAAATCAACATCGGCAGCGAGATGCTTATTTTTGGCGTGCACCTTGAGGATAGCCTCGCGGCCATCCAGATCAGGAGCATCGACGATGACCTGCCGATCAAATCGACCGGGACGAAGCAAAGCTCGATCGAGAATTTCCGGACGATTGGTAGCAGCAAGGATGATAACGCCAGTATTAGGTTCGAAGCCATCCATCTCTACCAGGAGGGCATTCAGCGTCTGTTCGCGTTCGTCGTTAACGGCCCCGACATGGACACCTCGTTGCCGGCCAATCGCGTCTAGTTCATCAATGAAAATGATGCAAGGCGCATGTTGTTTCGCTTGCTTAAACAAATCGCGCACCCGGGCCGCACCTACCCCGACAAACATTTCAACGAAGTCACTGCCGCTGATCGAGAAGAATGGTACTTTTGCCTCGCCGGCTACGGCTCGCGCCAAAAGTGTTTTACCCGTTCCGGGCGGGCCAACTAACAGCACACCTCTAGGGATCTGCGCGCCCAGGCTTTCGTATTGTTTAGGTTGTTTGAGGAAGTCGACAACCTCCTTCAATTCGAATTTCGCTTCATCGCAGCCGGCGACATCGTCAAATGTCACTCCGGTGTCGGGATCAGCAACGAGCCTGGCGCGACTCTTCCCGATAGAAAGGATCGATTGTCCGGTGGGATTGAGGCGACGCGCCACGAATGCCCAGATAGCGACCATAACAACAATCGGCAGAATCCATCCAGCTAATAACTGTGAAATAACCCCGGGCCGCGCAGCGGCGAATTTGACGTTTGCGGCTTGCAACTCCCTGACCAGATCGGGATCTTCGACGCGCTCAGTTCGGAAATTGAATGGTTGAGTTTCTGGTGTGGATTGTCCCTGTTCCTTATTCGGAGCCGCACTCGGGCTTGGCGCGAGTTTTTGATTGTCAGTGGCAGGAGATCCAGCTGGACTCGGTTCGGGCGGTTGCTTTTTGGGAGCGATCCTGCCATCGATTTCGTTCTGCTTGACGAGAGCTTCGACCACTTCATGCTGGGCCAGATGCGTTTTGAACTGGCTATAAGGAATGGTGCGAACCGACATCTGGTAAAACACGTCTTGCCAACCCCAGAGAATCAGCATCACAAAAAGAAAGTATAGTAACCCCGAGGGCCAGCGCGGCGGAGGCTGATCTACTTTAGCCGGCTTTTTGATCGGAAGATTGATCTGAGGTTTTGGCTTCATAGTTGTCCTTTAACTACGACCGCACGCGACGTCTGAAAGTTCAATGCGGTCAAACCAAGTTCCAGATGCCAATCTGCTTCCGTCGAAACCGACAGGCATGCTGCTTAATCGAAAGTTCGCTCAAATCGCGGCATACGGATAGGCCGCTCAAGGGGTCAATAATTTCCGCCTCCTGCGTCATAACCCTAGGGAACGATTTATCGTTTCTCAAGACCGCAAAATCCGCGGTGGGCGCAACGATCGAACCATATTTGGCGTTAAGCTGATTTTTTTGACCGGCGCAGGGCAAGGTCGATCCGGGTGATACCACGTGAGGGGCGTTTACCGGGAACAACAAGGGGTGCCGTTACCATAGCAATCGAGTGGCTGTGGCTTATAGTCTTCGCGAGAAAAAGCAAAATGGGACGCTTCATCATACTCTCCGGGCCGTCATGCGTGGGCAAAGGACCGCTGCACGAGGCGTTCAGCAAATTTTATCCGGGCCTCGCCGGAAAGCTGAAAAAGCTTGTGCTGTACAACAGCCGCGCGCCGCGTCCCGCGGAAATTGATGGGAAAGATTATCATTTTCGAAGAAGGCAAGAGATCGAATCATTTCGTGGAAAAGAAAACTTCGCAGTTCTCGATGTCCGGGGCGACCTGCAAGCTGTTGATTTAGAGCAAGCGAATCAGACGCTCGCCCAAGATGATCTATTTTACGAGGGCAATCCCTTCGTTGGACGCAAGTTACTGGATACCTTCGAGTCGAAGATCGACATCCTCAGTATTTTTCTCACGCCGCTTGCAAAGGAGGAGATTCTCTATTTGCGATCGCCCGATCGGAATGTGTCATTAGCCGATTTCCTAACCGACGTGATGCGACGAAAGCTTCTACGAAGAACTCAACGCCAAAAAGGCATTCTCGCGCTGACGGATCTGGAAAACATCGAGCGCCGTGCCAAGAGCGCTTACGACGAACTGAAAGAGGCGTGGCATTTTGATCACGTGATTCCGAATCACGATGGGGAGGATAGTGAGAATTGGAATGCGTTCTACTATCCGGTGGGGGATGCTCGTCGTGCGCTTCTGGCTTTCGCTGACTTGGTCAGCGGGCGGGTTCCGCCATTTGTGGAAAAGTGGGAGCAAGACTTACTCCCATAGGCTGGCTTCGCAAACTTCGAATGTCGCGGCTTCTGGCGCCGTCGAATAAAAGAGCGCCAGTTGGGCAACTGGGGTCACTCTCCTTACGACGCATTTCGGTGAGCATGAGTGAGTGGACCAATGATGCCCTGCGCAAGGCATTGCGACATTACTTGAACGAATCGCGCCTGAGCGAATATCGTGTCGCGCAAATGATGGGTGTATCAGTTAGTTCGTTAAACGACTGGTTGAATGGCTGGACGCAACCACGACAACAAACTCTGAATGCTATCAGTGAGTTTCTCCAGCGCCACCCCGCAGTGAGCTTTATGGAAAAGAAGCTACCTCCGGTTAAGCGCTCTTGATTCGCGCTACGAGGGCATCAACCGACTTTCGGTTTTCGCGCAAGGATATAGGCTCGACGGGTTTGAGCCTCGACCTCAGGGTATGGATCTCTTTCGATAACTTGTTCGACTTCGAATCCAGTGGCGCGAAGCGAATTCGCGACTTCTTCGGATCGAAACAGATGAAAATCCAACGCTACCTTGACTCCCCACAACTCGTCGAAATGCAATATCTCGTCCCCCACATGAAACGTGATCAGGAGCAGACCCCCTGGTCGAAGTATCCGCCATATTTCTGAAAGAACTTTTACGTGCTCAGCTTGCGGGATGTGGATGACAGAATAAAAGGCAGCGATCCCAGCCCAAGTCGCATCCGGG
>JBPYFC010000138.1:0-3546 GCA_051984705.1 Chthoniobacterales bacterium
GCGGAGAGAACGCCATTTTTGCTTACCGTTAACGGTATGCATGGTATAAAAATACCCTCCGCGCTCGTAGAGGTTGGGCTCTATGCGTTTGTGTACTGCGTAGGATTTTTTCTCGATTGTGTTCATAAAGGCCGTTTAGCGGGGGCAAACCGGCCTTTTGATAAGGTCCAAAATGGTCAAAAACGTTTCCCGGAGTGAAAACGCGCCTTCCAGTCAACCCGTTTTCCCATTATAACGCCTTGAAAATCAGGGTCTTACATTGAATCCGTCAAAAGCATTTCTCAGTATTCTGAAGGTACTTCCTCTATGGCTGGTGCTTATGACTCTGCCCTTTATCGAGCGAACGCTCCTAGGCGCTAAGACCTACTATCTTCTGTATGTCGGGCTCGCATTGGTCTTTGTGCTGTATGGATTAACACTCCGCGCTCTTTTCTTTTTCCTTCAGCACACGAACCGGGAACCGGTTTATGTTTGGATCGGATTCCTGTTGTGGTCGGTTTTCTTGTGCAGCCTTCTGGCGGTATTCGCTTTCCAATACAATCTACTGCCTCAGACAGCAGCTCCATACATGACGGGCCGCCGGCCTCTCATTGATTATCTTTATTATGAGGTGATTACGTTCACCACGGTGGGATATGGGGACATCATCCCACCCACTACGCAGGGAAAAGTACTCGCCATGTGCACCGCGCTCCTTGGCGCTACCCATGGGGTAACATTTGTCGCGATTGTCTTCCAGGCGTTGAGCCGGCCGCATCCTCGGGAATGAGGCGCATATGCCGCAGATATCAGAAATCGAATTCCTACGATTGCCGCTGCGTGCGCACCAGCTGTTGGCCGGCGTTCCGTTGCATGACGTGTGGGCGGTCGACTTGCCTGGTTCGCGGACCGGGATCACACTTGACCAATTTTTGCGCGCCGCGAACGAGCAACTTTTCACGCCCTCGCCGCTGGTTCGAGGATTTCTGGAGCTACGTCTTTTTCTCGGGCGCGTCTTCGGGTGGGACCGGCCGCGAACGTTGGTGCAGAGCGCGCCGACGTTTGCCGACCGGCTTACCGATGCAGATCGGACGCGATCGCTTACACCAGCTGGTGTTCGCGAAGGCCCGGATGGGCTGTTTCGCGTCATCTATCAATTCGAGAACGAAAAACTAGTCGAATTGATCAACCGGACAGTTCACGCGGCGGCATTGAGCGTGCTGGTTAAGACGGCGAGCGGTTACCGGTTTTACTTCGCAGTCTATGTTCGTAGCGTGGGCTGGTTGACGCCCCTTTACATGGCGGCAATCGACCCGTTCCGAAAACTGATCATCTACCCCGGGCTAATGCGCAGCGTGCGCGCGAATTGGGATCGAGCGATGGTCACCCGAAAGCCCTGAGTACCCTCGTTCAGCATTCAGCCGCGAGTTTGGCGTAGGCCACTCTGACTATCGACTTGGCTGAGCGATTGACCACTCGCCCGAATCGAGAACGATTGGCTTCGGAAAAATACAGTAGGCCGACGTGCACCAAGCTTGCGGTAAAGAACAAGATAACAATCGCCGCAGGTCCAACCAAGAGCCAGAAAGCCGGGCGATCACTGTATGCGGCCATGCTGACCAAAGCGAACACAAACGTAAGCGTAATGCCGAACGCACTCAGATCGTTTCCGGTCCGGTTACGCAGCGCACCTGGTCGTTGCCGAGTTTCTTTTCGGCCTGGCAAATCTCGACCGCTTATAATAGCTTGTGACCGCGTATCCACTTTTTCGATGCCCGTTTGCTCTGTTCATTGATACGACGAAAGAACGAACGGCTTCCGGACATCGTGGGGCAATTTTCCGTCCGCCAAATCGTCGGATACGTGGAGGATGGTCTCCCAAACAGGGGATGAGAACGCGTTTCAGCCGTGGCGATTCCACCGGAGCACAAGTAGTCGACTGCGCGACAACTGGCACACATCACGGCTCTTTTGCAAAAGAGGCGGCTATATAAACTACCTACCCGCCGTTGGAGGACGATATCCGGTTTTTGAGGCTTTCTTCATCGCTTCAACCGCCTCATCCAGGGTTAGCAAAGGTGTGGTTTTAACGGACTTACAAGCGCCACCTGCCGCATAGGCCATGGCAATCGCCGTTACGTCCACGTTACTGGGCATCTCAACGATTACCACAACATCGTAGTCCCCAAATGTGAAATAAGCGGTTTCGATCCTTCCGCCCAGTTTTTCAATTACAGGCCGTACCGCTTCAATGCGGTTCTGCGGCTTTTTCACCAACGCCTTCCAACCCTCAATTGAATATGCAACCTGTTGTAGGTAGTGCGGCATCTGGACCTCCAGTTGTTTAATCTCTTTATCGTTTTTTGTTAGGTATTTTGCACATCTTAAAGCTTTCTGGCAGAGCCCAATGTTGGATCGACTAGAAAGCCGAACTAGACCGAGCTATGCCGGAGACGAACGGCATTGGGGGACAGAAGTGCGAACAAATAAAGTTCGTAAGACAGTTTCAGAGTAGGCAAACCGAACATCGCGCTTCAAGACAAAACGGTAACGCTAAATTCGCGATGAATAAGTCGTTGCCTACTAAAACTCACCACTGTTTTATAACAAACCACGTGTATATTGTCTGCCCGACTCGCACGCACTCGCCGCTATAACGGTATGCCATATTCCAAGATTCTCCTCGACACTGCCAACAACATATCTGTAAAGGAATGGAGACTGACGCCGGCTGACGCTGGAGATACGTCCAGCCAAACTGCGTGGAGGGTTGAAAAGCGCCAGCTTACAGGCGGACGACAAGATGGGGTTGATATTATCGAGGTTGATAATGGAACTCTGAAGTTCACCGTCGTTCCAACGCGAGGCTTTAACGTTTGGACAGCAAACGTCGGGGAACTTCGTTTGGGATGGGATTCGCCGGTGAATGAAATCGTTCACCCAAAGTTCGTTGAATTGTCAGAGCGCGGAGGTCGCGGCTGGTTGAACGGCTTCGGCGAATTGATCTCTCGCTGCGGTCTCGAATCCATCGGACCGCCCTGCCAGGATGGCGACATCACGCTGACCCTTCACGGTCGCATTAACTATCTTCCGGCGAGTTACGTCGAAGTTCATTTTGAGGAGACTCCCAAACCAAGAATTGTTTTGCGCGGAACCGTCGAAGAATCACTCATGTTCGGCCCCCAGCTCCGGTTGGAGGCTGAAATATCGACCGAGATCGGGTCGGACACTCTGATCCTGGACGACACCGTTACGAATTTGGCGGACGCGCCTCAGGAGATGCAGAGCCTTTATCATATCAATTTCGGGCCACCATTGCTCGGACATGGCGCTCAATTCATCGCCCCGGTTAAGAAGGTTGCTCCAAGAGATCGGAGAGCGGCCGAAGGGAATATGGCTGGATGGAACGCCTACACTGGACCACATGAGCCGGGTTATACCGAACAAGTTTATCTGATGGAACTGTTTGCCGATCGCGATGGGATGACACAGGTGATGTTGAAATCGCCAGACGGAAAGGGTGCGGCAGTATTAGCCTTCAGCGTTCGCGAGCTTCCGTTTACGACT
>JBPYFC010000139.1:0-11112 GCA_051984705.1 Chthoniobacterales bacterium
CCTCGTTATCGAAAACAACGATCAAATCGGTGATCGCAAACTTGCGAATAATGTCTAGCAGCTCCGCGCGGAACGCCAGATTGCGCACGAAACTGATGCCAGGTATGGCGAGGATGGGTATGCCGCACTGAAAACCGGCGCCGGCCTTAAATTCGCCTTCGGTGAGTATAACTGTGCCTTCGATGGTGGCCGAAGTCGCAGCCAAAAGGAGCGGGCAATAGACGTGTGAGGCGCATCGCGGTTCTTCTTCATCCTCGTCGTCGTCATGCGTGGCGACGATCTCGCCTTTATGTGGCCGGATGTGAAAACAGGTGCCGTCTTCGCGCAGATACGGAATGAGAATCGGTTCCACCCAATCCCATTGATCTTGTTCGCCCTGTTTTTTGGCTCGTTCTTTGAGTCCCCAGCCTAACAACTGGCGGTTTGGCGCCGGTCCGCCCTGATAATTTTTATAGATGCCGGTTTCGAGTAGTAAATCGATCGAATAATCTTTCTTGAGTGCTTCAAGATGGATCTTGTTCGACTGGTTATTCGATTTGAACCCGAGTTTTTCGATGGTTTCGTCTGAATAACCGCGCGTCTCCTTAAGAATTTTTCGGTCGCGCGGGTTGAGAGTGAGCATTCGGTTGAGCGCATCGAAAACATTCGCCGGTCCTGTCGGTGGCGGACCGGCCGCGAACGGAATGACGTTAGGCGGCGCTGGCGGCGGGGTTGAACCTTCCGCCGCGCCGTCACCTGATGGTGGTGGGGAAATCTCCGGTGTGTCTTGGCTGGGAGAATTCGTGCATTTGGCATCACCTTCCTTTTTTTCTTTTCGTTTTTCGGCTTCGGCTTTTAACCGCTCGTATTCCTGTGGGAGCGCGAGCTCGATAAATTCTTCCTTGGCTTGTTCGACGGTGAGTTTCTTGCGTAGGGCAAGATACGCCACTTCGCCGTGGCCCAGTTCGCCCGTGTCATTAGCTTCGCAGCCTGGCTTGTGACACTTAAAAAGATGGCGGTGACCCTTCGGGAAAACTTTCCAGCTATCTGACCCGCAGAACGGGCACTTAGCGTCCTTCTTGGTATAGGCGCCGTCGCCAATGGTAGTCATTAGGCGCGGAAGCGGGAGACTGGAAAACCCGCGCTGCCAGAAATCGGGGGGAAACTTCATTCGTTTTTGCCGTTCTGGTTACAGCCGTTCTTGCGGCGCATGCCGCGCGCGACCTTGGCGAGCACTGCGCGGGTGTAATAGCGATAGCCGTTAAGGGTAAAAGCGGGCTGTATTTTGGGGTGCCGCTTGATGTAGCGATGGACGCTGACGCGGTTACGTCCTAGTTCCTTGGCGATACGAGCGACCGATAGATAGTTCGTTTCATTGATGGTGTTAGGCATGGCGTCGAGCGGATGTGAGATTGTTGCTTGGCATGACGAGGATCTAGAGCTCCGGAGAAAAGGAGACTAGGCGATAAGAGTCAAGACAATCTTCACAGAAAGGCATAATGACACCCATCACGGCGGTTCCAGTGATTTCCCGGCGCCGCGCGAGACATGCCGGCGATTGGGAGTTATTTCAGGAGTGGGGATTAGCCCGCCGCAATCGATTGTCTCATCTCGATCGTCCATAACAATCGCTGCGGCTTACGAGCCTTGGAACCCGAATAATCTTTGCTCGGTTGTAAAAAGAGGTTGAAGAACAACCTATGCTAGTCACCAAGGAGGATCATCCGTGCGTCGGATTCGCCGACGTCGGGCACAAACACAACGAGTTGAAGATCTGTCAGCTTAGTTGTAGCAGCTTGTGCTCCTTCCGCGACAGAGTGTTGAAGATAGCTCACCCACTTACGGGCATTAGCGTCTCTCGCCGCGAACGGCCATAGATGGCTCTTCTTTGTTTAAGAGATCTTGCTGTTCACCCAATCACCTGTCGATTCGATTCTGCTGCAACCTCGAGGTATGCCCGAGCAGGGGAGGGGAATTCGGCGATAGCATTTCGTTTTTCTTCTGCCGAGAAGTCCAGTCTTTCCAGAACAACAGTTGCAGTTCGGCAAACAGCCATTGATTCAGGTTCGATGGGAAGTAGACGCGAATACAGCCGTCGCCAATGATACGAGGAACGCTGTGCGCTGTGAATCGTATCGGAAAGCTGTTCAGCAAAGGGAGAAAAGAGACGGACAAACATCGATCGATCAATAACAGATCGCCACTCGATCAAAGAGTTCGTAGTTTGGAAGTAGGCGCGCAGAGGCCATTGTAGACGACCTACAGGATGGCTGGGCATCGCCGCAGCAACCTCGACTGCCTGAAAGTAGATCCTTCTGAACGTATCGTCACGTCGTTGTAGTGCCAAGAAACACGCGGCCAGCATTTCTGCGAGAATCAAATCCGGCGTGTCAAAGCGGTCGCGTTGATGATTCCAAGCGCGAAGGGTCTCACGCACCAAGCCGGTGTCTCCGGCACTTAGAGCCAATGTTATTGCCTTGAAAATCCAAGACGGCGAGCTGGTGAAAGCCTGATCACCTCCATCGCTTCGAGACAGAAACGATTTGAAATAAAGGCTTGCTGCTTCGCTAAACAATTTCCACGCGTGCTGTGGATTCGAGAGCGCCCAGTATGAACCGGCGATCGCAAGATCATTTGCTCTTTTCCAAGCTGGTACTTCGCTACCGCTTGGCGGGTCGGTTCGTGCGGCACCTTCATAAGCTTCTGCCAGGAACTGTACTTGCTCTGGTTCAAGATCCAGAAGTTTTGCGGCATCCATGAGTCAAAGGATAACGTCGCGAATATTAGAGAATTCCTCAACGGGAGCGTAACGAGGATTGCGAAGAACCCACGTCGATTTTGGCCACTGGTTACAGCGCCAATCCGTCCGCGCGGCTGGCCCATTGTAGCCTTCAGCCTTTTCAATCCGTGCAACCGGTATTGATATCTTCGCGACAATTTCTCCCTCAGGATGAAAGGGCTGGTACGCATGAAACAAGTTCAGGTCCCGTGTTTCTTCGGCAAATTCCTGGTGGGGCAATGCTTTTTTGCCCAGAACCGTTACGTATGCATAAAAAATTGCCCCGGTTTTCTGAAAGTTATCCGTAGCGAACCTCAAGGCCGTCATGAATGCGCCGTAAACATAATTCATCCCCAAATAAGCATCGCGTTCGACGCCGCCGGCAGTGGTTGAAATAAACGGAGTTCGCTCACCAAAGGGACGCCCAGTGGCAGGATCTATCTGATCATATTGGCTCAAGTGCCTCAGAACATTAAATTCTGTTAGACGTCCCGGGATTTCGTGGATTGGAAGTGGATTGACTTGACGCCACCAGTTACAGGTAAGCCCGGCGTTGAATATATTTTGCGCGGCGGCTTGATCGACTCCCACTATCCCTTTTAGGACTTTCTGAAAGATCATGCGTCCTGGTCTAAGCCTTTTATAAGTCGCGATAATTCATAATGGCGGTCAGTTCCGGGTTTTAGTTCGGACACAAAACGTTTCAAAGTAACTTTCGTATTTTGTGCGACAGGCGTTCGACCGCGACTTCCAACCACTCGTTGAATAGCGAGAATACCCCAATATTGCGCAAAGGGCTTATTGTCTGGGTTCATAACGCTTTCAACAAGAGCATCTAGTTGCGTAAAGTCGGGCTTTTCATAGAAGAAGGCATACGCTGCGAGCCGTCGTGCGGGATCAGGGTCTTTTAGCCATGGTAACATGGTGGACTCAGACAAGGAGCGAGCGACCTCTCTCATTTGAGTCATAATTCCGGTCATGAGCTGCGTTCTGTAATCGCCGGGAGAGTTGGCCGCTCGGACTGTTTGGTATTCGGAAGCCAGTTTCTCTAGTTGTTTCAGGGGCGCTTCACCTGGGCTTTTATCTAGCGCTGCTGCTCTGGATTCCTTTTGAACGTCGCTTTCGCTCTGGCTGATTGCTAACAGGCGCGCGCTCTCCGCAGCGCCCTTGGCCTCATCAGCCTTCTTTACGGCATCACGAAGCTTAATTTCCAACTCTCCGTATTTCAGGCTTTCTATCAACGTGCCAATCCACGGCAAGACCGCAATAACTAACAAAGCGATGACAATCGCATCGATCTTCGGTTTGTCGGGCGATAGCCCATGCCAGATTGCCAATGCGAGCGCAATCAAAGGCATAATTATCTTAAGAATCTTATTCTGCATCTAATCGCCCGCGCGCGACGGCACCTCATGTAAGAAAGCAAATCGAGGTAGCGATGAAGTGGCAGTCAGCTGTCTCTCCGGTTGCTCTTCGATTCCAAAGGGTTCATGAAAGCGGCACGCTACTTCTTTTTGACTGGTGTGACATTGGACACGTTGACCCACTTGCAACCGGCTTCGACGCCTACCATCATTGTCCCTTCAACGCGGACCCATCCACCGTCTTTCATAGCTTTTTCAAGCAAAGCTTCGTGTGGTTTTGACGACGTTGAAAGCCAATCCTTGGCTTTATTATTCAAGGAATTCAGATCGTAGAGAATGTGCCCCTGCATGCAGTGGTCGACGCCGTGCTTTGTCACCGTTCCGACTGCATTGAACGGGAATTCTTGGTGTGGAGTTTGTTTTTGCTGCGCCTTCTGTCCGGCAGCGGCACCGGTACCGGTGATCCCGAATGCAATCACGACGGTGAAGCTCAGCATGCAGAGAGTTGTTTTCAATGTGTGTTTCAATCGTTTCCTTTCCTTGCCAAATTTCGTCTTTGTTTAAGACGCCACGCCAAAGTAACGGATTGCCCTTATCGGGCGAGGAAAACAGTTTGTGAACAGTTAGAAAGGCATTGCGCTCGAGCCCCGAGCCGTCCACAACTGCGCGTAATCAACTCGTGCCGAATGACGGCTCCGCAGGCCAAAGGGTATTATTCGCGCCTTTTTCCGCCGCCCAGCAGGTCTGTTGGGAAGGAAGATGAGGAAAAGCTCGTCAGGCTTGGCGATGCAATGCGCTATGATATTGAACGGGAAGGTACTCTTACGCCTCGCGTTGGGTATACTTACTTCAGCCAGTTTGTTGGCCACGATTTAACACATGATCTAACGCCGTTTGATGGACCTTATTTGAGTCCCGAACGGACTGCTAATTATCGGACGCCATACTTAGATCTAGACCATGTTTATGGTGGTGGCCCTGAAGAGTCGCCTGAGCTTTACTGCGGCGAGCCCGGAACAGAGTTATTCAAGATTGGTGTTACGACGCCTTCAAACTATCCGCGCGATGTTCTGATTGAAGATGATCGCATCCTAATTGGCGACGTGCGCGACTTGGACAACCTGATCTTAAGGCAGTTGCACGTTGTCTTCTTGAAATTGCATAATGAGGCGGTTAAGCAGCTCAGTCCGAAGGGGCCGACTATAACCGGCAGTGAGGTGCTCGGTACTGGAACCATTTTCGAACAAGCGCAGCGCCTGGTCCGCTGGCATTACCAATGGATTGTCCGTCACGATTTACTGCCGCGAATTCTTCATTCAAGTGTTTGGCGTCTACAAGATCGGACTACCTGGACGCCAGTACTTGCGAACGGAACCTTTGCGATGCCGATAGAGTTCGCTCTCGCAGCCTTCCGCTTCGGACACAGCATGGTTCGAAACGCGTATGCATTAAATTGTCGTCGAACCCGTGTCACGATATCGGATGTGATGTCGCTCGGACATAGATCGTCTCCTATCGACGACCATTTGATCATCGAGTGGGGACGCTTTTTCGACGGCCTGCCTAGTTCTGGTCCGGTTGCCTCGAGCGCATTCATTGACACTTCTCTCGCCTCGCCATTGCACGATTTATCACCGGCAATAATTCGCTTGGCTAATCTCATGGAATGCACGATCGAACCGCCACGCCTCCCCGTGCGAACATTAATGCGAGGAGCGCGAGCTAGATTGCCTTCCGGTCAGCAAGTTGCCGACGTGCTAGTCGCAAAACGCGTGATAAAGTCGGAAGATCGCCTTACGACGGCGCAACTAACTCGCGATACATGCAATCAGGCCGGCACTGTTTTAAAGAAAGTTGGTCTTAGTCAAAACACGCCGTTGTTTTTTTATTTGCTGAAGGAAGCCGAGCTTGTCTCGGGTGGACTAACGTTAGGTCCGATCGGTAGCTATGTAGTCGCTGCGGTAATAGAAGGCGCACTAAAGTCGGATCCCAACAGTTATGTGTCAGTTATGGGGGCCGGCTGGAAACCACCATTATGGCGTTTTCCTAACGGATCACATGAACAAGTTACTTCTATGATCAGAATCATACGCTTGGTAGGGGACAATGAACTCCTTCCGGAATGCGAAACCAGATGGCGCAGCTTTTTGCCTAAACAGCTTGGAGTAGCGCAGAAATTCGCAACAGTTTGAGCCAGGCTGATGTCACGCCTCGCGAACGAGAGGAGGTTATCATCGAGTGCGCAGCAATCACAATCGCCGTCAAGGTTAGCAACGGATTACCGCGAAATCTCCTCCGGACCGAAACCGTTTCATCGACAGGGTTGGCCGCGCGGTGTTCGGCAAATGTTGAATGGTTTGGGCGAGGTAGAATTCAGGCTGCGAAGGGCGTCTCCACTGCAGCAGTTATGTGGGGCTGGATCGGAATACGGAATCAAACGCTTAGAAGAGAAGCTTTCATCCGATGTTCTTCCTTTGTTGAGACCGAGACCGAAGCAGCGCGTGAAAACTCACCTTCGCCTAATCCTTGCGCGAGCGACCCGCCCTTGTGTTGCACTCGAGCTAGATGCATTTCGCCGCGTATATTGGGCAGTATGTCCTGAACAGACAGCTTCGACTCTGACCTTAGAAAAAACATTTCTGCGGCAGGGACCTTATGATCGACTGCTTTCGCTTTTCTCGAACTTTCCGATCTTACCCAAGCTCTGGTGTTGTTTGATTGACCAATGGTGCGACAGCATCTCGGAACTTCTCGCCAGAGTTGATGCAGATAAAGACACTCTCTCGCGCGTGTTCTTTCGTGGTCAGCCCGTAGGAGAAATCGTTGATGTTCGTCCCGGACTCTCGGACCCACACAACAACGGCCGCACTGTGATGCGCGTGCAATTTCAAGCAGGATCGCTCATCTACAAACCTCGGTCTGGCCATGGCGAGCGAGAATGGTTCCGGCTTATCGCTTATCTCAACAGCATGTCATTTCGGCCGAGATTGAGCGCTGCACGGGTTGTGTGTCGCCGTGGATATTGTTGGATGGAGGAGATCAAATTCAGGTCGTGTAAAGATCGAACGGAGGGGCGTCGCTTCTATAGACGGCTTGGGGGAATGATCGCCGCAGCTTATCTCCTTGATGCTGTCGATTGTCATCGAGACAACGTAATCGCTTCCGGCGAGCACCCCGTATTAATCGATGCGGAAGCGCTCTGGCACGGCTCCGAAGAGAAAAAAACTAATTGTGTCGACGCGTTACACGCGACCGGGTTTCTCTCGGCTACGGGTCGGCGGTCGAGCTATCAATACCGAAGCAGTCTTCTGGGGCGAACATCACCGGGCGCACACACGCCACACGTTGGCGGCACGCCACTCGAAGCACGTAACTTCGTAGACATAATCGTGGCCGGCTTTCGCCAAGCATGGTACTGCCTATTGGGGACGAAGGAGCGGCGTGTCGCCTTCGTTCGGTACCTGCGAAACCGCCCGAGTAGAGGCTACCGTCGAATATATCGGTCGACCGCAGAATACGATGCGATCATCCAAGCATCCGTTCAGCCAGCTGCGATGCGGGATGATAACGAGCGGAATCGAGTCATCGCTCAGTCATTTCTCCGAAACGGAGCTGGGCAAATCATTACACGCGAAGAAATCAACGCGTTGCGGCGACTTGATATTCCGTATTTTGCCCGAACATCAAGCTCAGGACCTCGACTACCGACGGATACCCTGGTTCCGGCAGAACTCATTGAGGCTCTCAGGCGAGGTGTACACTTATGACGTTGGAACGACTAATCTACTAAGCTCTCCATGTGCTGTAGGTGCACCTTTGAAAATCTTCCGCCTGCCGTAACTCACGGCGCCCTTCTTGGGGAGGGATAAAGTCAGGAATCGTTAGGATCAGGCTTTTGAGTTGGTCTTCGGGCGTTATAAACTGAACCTTGAAGTCGGCCGGAAATTCTATCTCTCCAACTTCACTGACCGCCTGTTTCGCTGATTCAGGTGAAACAAGACAGCGATCGCGAAATTTGATATCCGATCCCGCAAGAGTGAGAACTGTTGTTAAGCGGTCAAGCTTCTCATCGTTTGTTAGGTCATCCCATTTTTTGTAACTCATTCCTTTACTCCTTGGTTTTCGAGTGATTGATGCTCTGCGCTTTTACCCTCATGTTTTTGATCTTAGAAGTAACATTTTTGATGATCTCCTGTACCTGCGGATGCTGGCGAATGTTATCGAACCGGGGATCGATCACGAACGATCGGTAATCAATCCAGCCTGAATCCATCGCTTTACGCAAATGAATGACCGCCGCATCCCGCAGCGCAAGGCACGATTCGACAGCAGCCAGGCGGTAGAGCGCTTCAGGGTTCTCCGGAGTAACCTTTACCGCTGCTGTTTCAGCGGCGAAGGAATGCTCAAGTAATTTTTTTGCGCTGACATGGTCCCCAAGCGCCTGTTTTGCACGACCCAGAGCCGACGCGTAAGAGACCGCACCGTAAAAAGAACCGCCGCCATTGGCGTCTTTTTCGAAGAGATCTGCATAAAGTTTTTCTGCCACGTCGAATTTTCTGGCGAATAGTTCAATTTGCGCCGTAATTTGCTCGCCTTCACCGAGGCCGCGTTCATTCCAACTGTTCGTTCGATAAAGGCCTCGTGCTCCATCGAAATCGGCGTGGAGCAGCATCAAATGACAGAGCCCGATGCTGGCTTGAGCGTAGTCAGGTTGCAATTCCAGTGCACGATTATAGAACTCCAATGCTCTCTCGTCCTCGGCGAGGTTTACCCAACAATCAGCAATGAGGGTATACTCATCGCTTGAGTTTGCTCCGAGTGAGCTTGCTAAGCGATGCCATTTCAAGGCGGTATCGGGTCGCCCCAACGTGTCTAGCGTCATAGCAATAAAATGTGCGCTTTTATCGTCCGGGCCGATTGACTCGACTGTTCGCAGGCCCTCCTCTAGGGCCTCTGTAAGATTTCCCCGCTGATACAAAACGCCAGCCAATGCGATGTGAGCGTGACTCGAGTTAGGGGACAAACGAACGGCCTCGTGTGCCTCAGCTTCTCCCGTGTCGATCAGATTAGGATCAGAAACAAAGTGCGTCCTTACCGTCAGAGCCATTGCCAAATTAGAATGTGCTATCGATGAATCCGGCTGGAGCCGTACGGCTTTTTTAAGCAGATCAATACCTTTATTAAAATCAGAGTCGTTGTATCGGAATACAAGTTGTCGACCAGCAAAGATTGCTTCTCGCGAGGCTTGGTTGCTTAAACCTGGATCGGTAGACGATTGAGACAGGCTCGACCAGTCCTTGTTATTCAGAATACCATCGATCGCTTGTCCGGCTGCTTTGCCGATGGTTTCCTTCAACTCCTCTTGTCCGCTGCCTTCCCAAAGGCGCACAAGGAGTGGCTCTCCAGTGGCAGCATTCATTAATTGTAGAGACACGCGTTTTCTGCCGGAGAGCATCCGCGTCGTGCCAGTCAGCACCGAGCGTGTCCGTGCCGCCTGACCGAGCTTTCGGATCCGCTCAGGCATTGTCAAACCGGCTGCATCCGTTAAACGCGATGCTTCGACCGTAGTCGGAGCAAAATGATTGAGCTCCTGTTTAAAAAAATCGGCAACTATCGACGCGGATGCCTCGTCGGCGACTACACTGTCCAAGTCAAAGAATGGCAGAACCGCGATCGACCGTGCGGCAAGTGTCGCCTCATCCCTGGCCCGCTGAAGGTTGTAGCTACGGATTAATAGTGGAATGGATGAGAGGGTGACAAACAATAAGGCTCCGGCTGTGGCAGCCAACATGCGATTGCGTGCTGACCATCGCCACACTCGCGTCGGAAGCGGCACGGGACGTGCCTTGATCGGCCGTCCTTGCGACCAATTCTGTAAATCCCGCGCAACAGCGTCCGCAGAATCATAGCGAGCCGATGGGTCTCGTTCTAAACAGCGGCTACAGATTGTTTCTATGTCCCGATCCAAATGAGGTGCGAAGACGCGGAGCTTCGGCGCCGGGTTTTCCACGACTTGTTGAAGCACAGCAAGCGCGTGCTCGCCCAGAAAGGGAGATCTTCCGGTTAGCAGTTCGAATAGCATTGCTCCGAGGTTGTAAATGTCAGCTGAGACACTTAGCCGCATACCCGGCCTGGCGGCATGCTCCGGTGCGATGTAGCCGGGCGTTCCGAAAACTGTCAAAGTCCGAGTCAGATCATTTGAGTCATCAATCCATTTTGCCAACCCGAAATCGCTGACCATAGGTTCCCATCGATTATCCAGAAGGATGTTGCTGGGCTTGAGATCGCGATGCAGCACACCTTGTTCGTGTGCGTAGTGCACGGCAGATGCGACCTTAGTCATCAACGAAACAGTTTTTCGAGGATCTCTTCGGAAAGCGTCCCGTGCCTGGGCTAAACTGCCCCCAGACGCGAACTTCATCGTGAAGAATGGCAGCCCCTCCGCATCCTGACCGACATAATAGGTAGGGATGATGTTTGGATGATCCAACCTTGTTGAGGTTTCTGCTTCCCGGCGAAAACGCGCCAAAGTTTGGTGCGAATCTGAATGATAACTCAGGACGCGTTTCAAAGCGACGACCCGACGCGAATGTGCCTCGCGTGCGCGATAAATCACTCCCATACCTCCCCGGCCAACCTCGTTCAGGATTTCGTAATCACCGATGCGCCATTTCGATTGCTTGAATTGTATTTCGGCCAGGAGATCGATAAATGAAACTCCCGATGAGCTTGGGGAATCGACCACCGCTCCCTCGAAAAGGCACTGCAAGCAAATTCCGTCGACCAGGCTGATCGCTACGTTGCAGTTTCTGCATCCGTGCAATTCGTTTGAAATACCGCCCGGAGAGTCCGTGACGCCTGAAAAGTCCACGATGTTCATACCGAAAAAGTCGAGAGGACGCTACAAAGATATCTGATTTCTTGCTCAACGTCGGCATCGTTCTCGACTGTGGCTGCGACTTCTTCCCGAAGCAGTCGCCTGTAATGCAT
>JBPYFC010000140.1:0-4809 GCA_051984705.1 Chthoniobacterales bacterium
TGGATCTGACAAAATGCGCAAAGCGCCCTGAGATCGGCGAGCAGGTTCGGATTATTCCAAATCACGTCTGTGTCGTGACGAATCTCCACAATCAGGTCCATCTACATCGCGACGGGGAAATTCTGGCAACATTGCCCGTGCTCCTGCGGGGAATGACTGTTTAATAGAAACGCCGGCACCGCACGACATCGCCGACACCGCCGTCATCGTAGCTGCTGGCAGCGAGCGCGCAGGGGGGAGTGGCCTGATAGATGACGGCGGCAGAGGCCTGCCGCCCTACAGCGATTCTTTCCCGGAGCCGGAACTCGGAACCACAATTCCGCTGCAACCGGATCGGTTTTGCACTAATATTTTTGGATCTCTATTAAAACCCCTCTGCAGCAATCGAAGGAGAAAACCATCGATGAGCACTACGACGGATGTTTTGCCGAAGACCATGCCGGCAATTATGTGTCATGGTCCGAAGGATTATCGGATGGAAGAAAGACAGGTTCCGAAGCCGGGACCGGGCGAAGTGCTTATTCGGGTAAGAAGCACTGGGATTTGCGCTAGCGACATCAAATGTTACACCGGTGCGGCGCTTTTCTGGGGCGACGAACACCGCAAGGGTTATTGTCAGGCTCCGATAACCCCCGGGCATGAATTTGTCGGCGACGTTGTCGGACTTGGGGAGGGAGCGGCTGAACAATACGGGTTAGAGATCGGTGATCATGCGATCAGTGAACAGATCGTTCCTTGCTGGAAGTGTAAGTACTGCAAGATGGGCGCGTATTGGATGTGTTCCGTGCACGATATCTATGGCTTCAGGAAGCGGACGTTTGGCGCGTGGGCGGAATACATGACCTTTCCGGCGGGAGCGCTGAACTATAAGGTGCCGAAGTCAATCCCGTTACATCACGCCGTCTTCATTGAGCCGTTGGCTTGCTCGCTTCATGCTGTCGAGCGCGCCAACATTCAATATCAGGATACAGTCGTGATTGCCGGTTGCGGCCCGCTTGGCTTGGGCATGGTTGCCGGCGCGCGGGCAAAAGGTCCGGAGCGAATCATTGCGTTGGATCTCAGTGAGGAACGGTTAGAAGTGGCAAAAAGAACCGGCGCCGATATGGGCATCAATCCGAAAAAAGAAAATGCGGTGCAGAAGGTATTGGACCTAACGGAGGGATACGGCTGCGATGTTTATATCGAGGCAACCGGGCACCCGAGCGCCGTGGAACAGGGCCTAATGATGATTCGCAAACTGGGCACCTTTGTCGAATTCAGCGTTATGCGCGAGAAAGTGACGGTCGATTGGACCATCATTGGAGATTCCAAAGAACTGAACATTCATGGTTCGCATCTTGGGCCCCGTTGCTACCCAGTCGCGATCCGTATGATCGACGAAGGAGATCTTCCGATGGACGAAATAGTCACTCATCGTCTACCGCTCAGCGAGTATCAAAAAGGGATCGATATGGTGCTATCCGGGCTGACGTCAGTTAAAGTGACACTGGAGCCCTAGGGAAGAACCGAAACGGCGAAACGGCGATAGGGCGAGGGGCGATTAGTCAATTTACGCCGTCTCGCCTCATCGGCGTATCGCCCTTTCGCTCTCCTATTTATTCCTCGGCCCAAACTGCGTGACCGCTTGCCGCAGACGCTTGGTCAGGGACGCCGGTTTCTTATCGCTCCGGATGGTCAGCACCGGACGGTCTGTTCGGTTGAGAATCTTGCGTGTGACGTTGCCGATAACATAATCCCGCCACGGATCGGGCACCGGGTAAGATCCAGCAACAATAAGATCGCAATTCGATTCACTCGCTTCCTTAAGTATTTCGTTGATTACAATCCCATGCCGGATTCGGATGTTCGCCTCGACGCCGGACTGTTCGATCATCGATTTCGCACTGCGCAGGTTCTTGCTCAAAGCGCAGTTGGAGTCCAACAAAGCGCGAACGTCCTCTTCCAGGCTTACCAGCCGGGCATGCATCGCGGGTGGCTCGGCCAGAATATTGAGAATCGTGACGTTCGCCCCACACGCCCGGGCCAGCGGTCCGGTAAACTTTACTGCGTTGTCAATATAAGTGCCTCCACCGCTACAAAGGAGGATGCGCTTTATTTCGGGCCGGAATTCCGGCACCATCAGGAGTGGGGGAGAGATCGCCTCGCTGATCGAATAGATCTTAGCCGAGCGCAGATAAAATCCGTGGCCCGCCCTTCGTTCCACTCCGGTTACCACAATTTCGTATTGATCTTGCTTGGTCTGGTTTGCGATTTCGGAGAGCGGTTCTCCATGCTTCATGATCAGCTCGGTGCTGATATCTTTTTGTTCAAGCGAGCGCTGCCCTTGCTGCAGCGTCTTTGGAACTGCTGTGGTCCGTTCTTCTGCCAGACCAAGAATGGTCACAGCAGCGCCGGTCGCTTTGGCGAGAATTCCGGCAAAGTCGAGCTCCTTCCACGCGCGAATTGAGCCGTCGCTGCAAACTAAGATCTTCATAGCTGCAAACCAGTTGGAGGGGCGCCGCACGCGACGCCTGTCCAACGTCGTGCCATTTCGTTCACGTGCTCGCCGGCGTCGCAAGCGACGCCCCTCCAAAAATCTGTGGTTTCAACTGTTCGATATAAAACCCTATTGATGATTGCCTGTGATCAGCTTGTAAGCAATTGCGATCGCGCCCAACATCGGTAACGGCGCAAAAGCCAGCCGGATTCTCGGCCCGGAAAAATATTGAGTCATGTTCGCGCCGATTTGGGCGCCGACCGCGGCTCCCGTCTGCATCATCAAGGCCACCAGAATATCGACATTACCCTGCATGGCATGCCGGACTGTGCCATATCCGGCAGATATTATGATTTCGAACAGATCCGTACCGACAGCGATGTGCGTTGGAATACCGAGGACGTATACCATGGACGGCATTCGGATGTAGCCTGCGCCTCCGCCTAGAAATCCGCTGAAGATCCCTCCTACAAAAGAAACAATCAGGATTGCCCAGGCGGAAATCGATTCGATCCCTGAGTGGGGAAGGCTCATGCACGGCGGGATTCTGAGTCGGTGAATAAACTTCGCGACAGAGTCGAAAACCATCGCGTCCTGCTTTGGTCCTGGATTCCCGACGGCGCTTTTTGAGTCTATTCCAGCCCTCAATGTGAGCCAGCTTTCAAAAGCACTGAACAGCGCGATAAAACTAAAAACAACGATCGATACTATGCCGACCACAAGGTCGACGTGCGCCGTCTTTTTCAATAACTCAATCGCCTGAACTCCGGTTTCAGAGCCCACAATCGTTCCAACAACCATCACTCCCGCCAATCTGAGATCGATATTGCCGAGAGCTCTATGGGTTCGTGCGGCAACGATCGATTTACCAACAATGTGTGCAAGGTCGGTTCCGACTACAAAATGCATCGGCATTCCGGTTACAAAAAGCGCCGGCCCGGTAAGAAAACTGCCGCCAACGCCGAAGAAGCCGCCCAGGCAACCGATGACGAAGCCGACACAGATTAGGTAGATCGGGTCAAGGTGAAGACCTGAAATCGGAAAGAACATGGCCTAGTTTTTTCGCAGGCGCAGAAAAGTAGCCAGGATGTTCGTCACCAACTCAAGTGCGACCGCCTGTCCAATCATCAATAAAATCGCTACTACAGCATACAGATCTCTGTTCTCAAGGAATAACGACCTTAGCCAATCGCCGAGGAAGCGAAGCACGAGAAAAAAGTAGATGGCGATCAAGGCGGCATAGATCACCAGTTCAATAGCGAATCCAAGGAGCGTTCGTTTCGGCGGCGCGGACATGGAGAAGAGTGCTGGTGTTAGTGCTAAGTACTAGTTTGATCGCGAATGCCCGATGCAGATGTGCGTGTCGACAGCGTTTACGATATCTGCCTTCTAACACTCACACGAGCATCGCACTTGTTGATCCTACCAGCTTACTAGTGTTTAGGCGAGTCTGAAGAACAAGCTTGTTTTCTTGTATTTTTCTCCCGATCACACTCACACTCGCACTCGAACAGACACTCGCACGCAATGAAATGGAGCCTGCTCTACCTGATCAGTGAATGGGTGATAAGGCTGGGAATGCTGGTCTACGTTCCGCAGCGGCGGCCGGCGGCAGCGGCGCGAACCTGGCTCCTGTTTATCTTTCTGCTCCCCTGGCCGGGCTTACTGCTATACGCTTTGGTCGGGCGCATCTATCTCCCCGCCCGGCGTAAAGCGCTCCAGGAGCGTGCTTCCAGATTTATTCGTCAGGCGCAAGCCCAGATCGGCTCACGCATTACTTCAGAACCGCAGCTGCCAGCGAACCTTGAACCAGTTCCGGGAATTGCGAGACGCTTGGGGGACTTTGCCCCGTTTGGGGGGAACGCCCTTGAAATACTTACTGATTATGCAGGCACGATCGATCGTTTGATCGCGGACATCGATTCGGCCCAACACCACGTTCATCTGCTCTTTTATATCTATGAACCGGATGAAACCGGGACACGAGTCACACAAGCCCTCATTGGCGCTGCAGCGCGTGGAGTTCAATGCAGGGTTCTGTTGGACGCGTTTGGTGCAAAACGCGGTTTACAGCGGCTCGCGCCGCCCATGCGCGCAGCTGGGATTGAAACGGTGGCAGTTCTACCGGTCGGACTTTTTCGCCGTAAAGCAGCGCGATTCGATCTTCGGAACCACCGTAAAATAGTGGTGATCGATGGTCACATCGGATACATCGGCTCTCAGAACATCGTCAGCCCGGGGTTTGTAAAAGGTTACCCCAACGAAGAACTGGTGGTTCGATTGACTGGACCGGCGGTTGCCCAGTTGCAGGCTGTGTTCCTGGCGGACCGCTA
>JBPYFC010000141.1:0-4594 GCA_051984705.1 Chthoniobacterales bacterium
CGCCTGATCTGGCGCAACCCTTCCACCAGGGACGGGCCAGCCTGTAAGATGTCGTTCGAATCGATAGCATAGACTTGCTGATCCTGGATCGCTCGGATCTGTAGCCATCCGGCGCGTGCTAGGATCGAAGGGACATTTACAGTCTTTCCACACCAACTGGCGAGAATGATTTCGGGATCCTTAAAAATTACCTCGGCGCTCGAAACAGTCCGCTCTTTCGCCCGATTTTTCCGGGCAGCCGGAAAGATGTTCTCGCCCCCTGCGATCTGTATAATTTCGTTGGTCCATTCGATGCCGCAAACCAAAGGATCATCCCACTCCTCAAAATAGACACGGGGCCGGACCGGAGGCTCGTAGCGCAACGCTTCCAGCTCGTCCAAGAAGGAGCGCGCCAGTCTTTCGCCGCGATCGGGTACTCCGGCCAGTCTGGCGATCAGCTCGATCGAATCAGCAATTCCGCGAAGCGACCGCTGATTCAGCGCCAGAACCTGGCAGCCGGCACGGACCAGTTTTTCCGCAATCTCGGCCTGCACATCCGAAAAGGTGATGATCAGATCCGGAGATGTTTCAAGGATCTTTCGCAAGTTAGCCGTCGAAAAACCCGACACGATCGGGCGGGGCGGAAATGCTTTGGAACAGAAGGCCGAAATCCCGACTACTTGGTCCCAGACAGCGAGCCGATAGCAAATGTCGGCTGCCTCGGCGCTGAGGCACACGATCCGCAGGGTGAGAGCACGATACGCTTGGACGGCGGGTGCTTGCAACGCGCTTTCAGCGCGAAGGTTGCCTGTTTTCGGTTTTCAATTTTCGGTTTTCGGTTGTTGAGCTATGTCGCATCCTTGAACCGCCCATCTCGACCGAAGCGCAGGAATGGTAGGGTTCGCGCTCCTGCGCGACCTGAATCCACGATGTGCCATTACGGTTGATTTGAACCGTTGAGTCCAGAAATCGAGGCGGTAGCCATGGGTTTAGGCCGCGCGGAAGCGCGAACCCTACCAGTCCCGCGTCTTGCTACATTAAATTGTTGAACAAGCGTCCCCTATCCAAGCGAAAACCGAAAACTGAAAACCGACAACTGGCAACCAGCCGAGCCGAAGGCTCGCTATTTCCCAAAATGGGCCCTGAGATTCTCCAATTCGATCGCGGCTCCCTCCGCAAAATTCTCCGGCCCATGTTCGATCAAGACGACCCAACAAAAAGTCGCTACTACAAAAAACAATAACCAAAGGGCCCAACGCAACAAGCGCACCAGCTGATGGTAGCTCGATAGTGATTAAGATTCAAAACCTGACAAAACCTGACCTTCTTATTCCTTTCCACATTCTTCCTTCCCGCTAGATTAGAAGGGTGAGTTATCAGGTTTTCGCACGCAAATATCGGCCCCAGGTCTTCGATGATATTCTCGGCCAGAATCATGTGGTTCAGACGCTCAAGAATGCCATTGAACAACAGCGCCTCGCGCACGCTTACCTCTTCGTTGGGCCACGCGGAACTGGAAAAACATCAACGGCCCGGGTTTTAGCTAAAGCGCTGAATTGTGTGCATGGACCAACCGTGACCCCCTGCGGAATATGCGACTCTTGCCGAGAAATTTCTCAGGGCATCAGTCTCGATGTTCTTGAGATCGACGGCGCCAGCAACAACAGTGTCGATCAGGTGCGCGAACTACGCGAAAATGTTCGGTTCGCGCCGGTGCGCGGAAAGTTCAAGATCTATATCGTCGACGAAGTTCACATGCTGACGCCGCAGGCGTTTAACGCTCTGCTTAAGACGCTGGAAGAGCCACCGTCCCACGTGAAATTCATTTTCGCGACTACCGAGCCACATAAAGTCCTGCCAACAATCTTGAGCAGGTGCCAGCGGTTTGATCTGCGGAGAATTCCTGCACAGATCATCGCCAAGCACCTGACTTTCATAGCCGAAAAAGAAGGGATCCGCTTAGACCCCGATGCTGCGGCAGCAATCGCAGTCGCTGCTGAAGGCGGACTCCGCGATGCGGAATCGATGTTGGATCAACTGGTAGCTTTTTGTGGAGACAAGATTAGTGAAAAAGAGGTGCTCGAAGTCTTTGGCCTGACATCGGAGCATGTCGTTGTTGATTTGATTCGTGCAGTTCTGCACCAGAATGCGTCTCAGGCGCTGAGCGTCACACATCAGCAGGCGGAAGCGGGAAAAGATTTGTCAAAGCTGCTGGCCGACTTGCTCGGTTTTCTTCGGAACCTGCTTGTGTACCAGATCGATCCGCAGAGTTTGCGCGAAGAGATCAGCGATCATGCACGGCAGGCACTTGATGAATTCGCTCCGCTGGTGCCCCCTGAGAAATTGTTGCGATTGATCGAACAAATCTCAGAGATCGAAACGTCGATCCGCTGGGCATCAAACAAGAAGCTGCATCTGGAGATCGCACTGATCCGTGGAATCCAGACGCTCGGTGAGGTCGGTTTAGAATCGGTGATCGACGCTCTGGAAGAGCTGCGTGGGCCCGGTTCTGGTTCGTCGAGCTCTGGGGTATCGAACGAAAGAACTCCGCCAGCCCAAAAGTCGACGCGACTCCCGGCTGATTATGCACACGGTTCGGAGACCCGGCGTCAGATCGCTGAACAAAAAGATTCTGCAGATAAGGGCCCGATTCCGATGCCGGCTGCGGCTCCAGAGAGCCCGACCATTTCTGAGCCTCCGGTCTCAGATACTCCTTCGGTACCAACGACAGAATTGGAGGAGCAGTCCGAAGTCGCATCCTCTTCGTTGGATTCGTCCTGGCTACGGGTTCTGCAAGAGGTCAGCAGTCGCAGGCCGCTGATCCTATCATGGATTGAAAGCGCCAGCCCGCTGAGATTTGAAAGCGGAACCCTGACGCTTGGTTTTCCCAAGGATCGCGCTATTGCGGTCGAATCGTTGTCCCGTGCGAACACAAAAGCATTTCTGGAAGAGGTCTGTGGGGAGGTTCTCAGCCAGGCTTGCAAACTTCAGTTCGAGCTCAAAGATGGGCTGACACCTGTATCTAGACCGACGATGCCAAAACCAGTCGACCCAATGGAAGATTTCAAAAACGATCCTCTGATCCGAAAAGCCCTGGAATTGTTTAAGGCGGAAATCCAGGCTGAAGCGTAATCTCCAATTTCCAAGAAAGACGATGAACATCCAGAAGATGATGAAACAGGCCGCGAAAATGCAGGAGCAATTGACTGCAACACTCGCGCAGAAGACGGTCGATGTGAGTGTTGGCGGCGAAAAGGTCAAAGTTACTGCGAACGGTCTGGGCGAAATTCTGTCGATCAAGATCGCCAAAGAAGTCGTGGATCCCGAAGATGTCGAAATGCTCGAAGACTTGGTCCTGAGCGGGGTCAAGCAAGCATCTGAGAAAGGAAAGAACCTGGCACAGGGAGAGATGGGGAAACTTACCTCAGGCTTGGGATTGCCGCCTGGGATGTTGTAGCGCGCCTTGTCGCGCTCGGTTGCCGGTTTTCCGACTTCGTCCGGCCAAGGCCGGACTACGTCGGACACGTCGGTTGTCAGTTTTCAGTTTTCGGTTCGGAGGCCCGCGGCACCGGCGTTGCCAAGCTCCTGGCTGCCGAGGCCGAGGATCGGCTATCTAAGAACGGCGTTACGACAGCTTGGCTCGGGCGACCTGAACCCAAGGGTCTGCCAGGGTGAGTCGATGGTAGGGCAAGCCCGATGAGTGTGCCGCCACGCTGGGTCGTCGAGCTGGAAGCTCAACCCACGGTCAAGCTTGAAGCTTGCATGCTGAATCGCCCAAGAGTTTGCCCCGGAACAATCCTCCAGGATTGACCGTGGATTGATCTTCCAGATCGATGTCTTTTAGGCGTCGTACACCACAACTGGCGAAAAGCTGCAAGAATGGCTCCTGAGGTAGGATTCGAACCTACGGTCCGCCATCGGCGGATTAACAGCCTCATCGCAATCTACTCTTCAAATATTGCCGGCCGTAACCTGACTTAAGCCAACGTTCGCGGCGGAAGGCCTCGCTACGCGTCGAATAGGTTTCCTCGTGAACAAGAAGCCAAGGACCTGGAACTCGCTTAGTGAACTTGGAAGAGAAACAATCCGGATCGTTGTGTTCCTTGAGTCGCTTTTGCAAATCTTGCGTGTGCCCGATATAAGTTCTTCCGGTCGACTGGGAGCGAATTACGTAGACCGAAAACACGACGATGAAAGCGTCAATTGGCTCCTGAGGTAGGATTCGAACCTACGATCCGCCATCGGCGGATTAACAGCCTCATCGCAATATACTCTTCAAATATTGCCGGCCGTAACACGACGATGAAAGCGTCAATTGGCTCCTGAGGTAGGATTCGAACCTACGACCAATCGGTTAACAGCCGACCGCTCTACCACTGAGCTACTCAGGAGTATCAATGGGCGAGAAAGCTAGCCTGTCGAGTCGTTCATTCAAGCGAAAAAAGTTCCACCGCTAACTGCGCGCCGCAGGCGCGCCTAAGGCGCGCTACTCCTTCTTCCAAAAAAAACGTGACAACAATTTATCCACCGAGATCCAGCCTGGACCTGCAAAAAACAGAACCAAAGCCATGACGAAATATGGGAAGGGAGCGGCTTTTACGAACTTATCCGGGTC
>JBPYFC010000142.1:0-3285 GCA_051984705.1 Chthoniobacterales bacterium
TTGTAATTTTACTTTGGATGAGCAGCCTTCCAATTGACATATTCCGTTGTGAGCGACGAAACAGTCAGACGATGGCATAATCAGCTGGCGCCCATCTACGACCGCCGTTGGAGTCGCTATGTAGCCAGGACCCTATGTTTTCTCAGATCCTGGATTTCGATGCCTCAAGAATCGTCCGTTTTAGACGTGGGATGCGGAACGGGAGAATTTGAGCGAATTATTTTAAGCGAGCATCCCGAGCAGCGGATGATTGGCGTCGACGTTTCTGATCAAATGTTGGCGATCGCTCGTCAAAAATGCTCGGCTTATCCAAACGTGCGATTTCTCTCTGGCAGCGCCTCAGTTCTTCCCTTTTCGAATGACAGTTTTGACCTGGTGATCTCTGCAAGCGCCTTACACTATTTCGACAAACCAGACGCGAGCCTCTCCGAGATGAGGCGCGTCGTGAAACCGAGCGGATCCGTTGTAATCCTGGACTGGTGCAAAGATTATCTGACGTGCCGATTTTTAGACGCCTTCCTTAGAATGACCGAGCCGGCCTATCGACGTTGCTATACGCAGACCGAATTCCACAGGATGCTCGCTCTCGCTGGGTTCGAGATCCGGGAATCCCGAAAAGCTTGGCTCGATCCGGTCTGGGGTATCATGGTGGCAACTGTATTCCCGAGTGGCCACACCGCTATTGCTTCTTCTTAACGGTCCAAATCACATCGGCGTCCCGCAGATAGAAGAGCGCAAAGCAAGCTACTTACGTCCCTTCTTCCGAACGCCGTGCCTCGCTGGCGTCATTCAGAAACGGTAGTTGAGCGAGAAATCGCTGCGTATGTATCGCCAAGTAGCCCGGCTGTCGCATATGCCCAGGCCCGGAGAGCTCGCCATACAGCCGCCGTAGAGCAATCCAGTCATCTACGTCGTACCACTCAGGGAGGATCAGCCGCGGAACGGCCAATTCATCGATTCGAGCCATCGTTTGTTCAAACACACGGTCGGTACTCCAGTCGATGTCTTCGAACAGGCGCGGCATAAACGTCTTCAAGCCAATCGTGTAGTAGCCTCCGTCAGCACTGGGCCCCAAAGCCACACCTTTCTCGATGTTGCTCACATATCCGATCATTTGCGCCAGATAAGAACGCGGCAGGGTTGGACTATCGGCTCCAACAAAACAGACAGAGCCGAAGCCAGCCGAGAACAAGGCTTCAGCGGCATTGCGCAAGCGCTCTCCAAGACCTTCTCCGCGCTGCGCCAACAGCAGAAAATCTTCAGGCAAAAGCGAGCCAAAATCTTTCTCACTTCCGGCTGGCGCGTATACTCCCACGGCAACAACCTTGTCCGTTTCCTGGGCGAGCTTCGATACGTTTTCCGCCGTGTCTTTCAGGAAACAGCGGCTCAGCTCGGCGCATTCCTCTGGTTTCAGCGGCGGACAAAGTCGGGATTTTGAAACGCCCTCTTTGGGCACTTTACTAAAGATCCCGACAGCACATAATGCCGCAGTGACCTGGTCGCGGCTCCTCTGATTCAAAAGCACTCGGCTAGTAGATACCACGGGCGCGCTCCTTTGCTGGCAAGATTTCATTGCATGTGGTCCACCAACCCGTGCGAATCGTTTCGATGAACTCGTCCGGCAACCGCTCTAAATCCATGTCTCTCGCTAACCGTGCGTGATCGTACACTAATCGAATGAACTCCACATTGAGACACTTCTCGTCCGGTGTGTCGGGACGTCCAATACAGACGACAGCATAAACGACGGTCGTTTCTCCATCGTTCGGAGGACGGCCGATCGCGCCACAATTGATAAAGTGTTTTCCGGGCGACGGCTCCCGGTGCCAATGCAAACCGGTATGAGTCGCTACGATAATGTCGGCTTCATATTTCTCGAACAACCAATTGAGAAAAGCGTCCGACGTCGTGCTTTCCCAAAGAAACTCATTCGTTTTTCTGGGTGACCCGTGGCAGAGCAAGGCACGGTACGGACCGATTTGAATTCGGGCAACCGCCGGCAAACTTTTTAGCCAGGCTTTGTTTTCGTTACTCGTGTTGCGGAAAGTGTAATCATAGGAGAGCCGGGCGAAATAATTGTCGCGAGGATCGGTATAGCCGCACTGGCAATCGGCAAGGCCGTTGCCAACTGAATTATCGTAATTGCCTTGAATGCATGGGATCCGGGCAACACGCAGCATCTCACAGGTCCGATCTGGAAATGGGCCGAATGCACCGAGATCTCCCAAGCAGTAGAGGCTCTGCACACCGCGCTCGTTCAAATCCTCGAGAAGAGCTTCCAAGGCGAGATAGTTGCTGTAGACGCCACCAAAAAAAGCGATGCGCTTTTGGGCAGTCTTCATTCAGTGCTCTGGTTACTCCGAATTCTGGCGAGCCTGGTTCCCAACTTTCCTAGCAGCTTGCTTTCGTTCATCCCCCTTGTGAGGGCCACAGCGGTTCTGCTTCCGTTTTACGGAACCCATCCTGCCGGTAGTAACGACGATACAATATATCGGCAATTTGTGCCCCTTCCCTTCGCCGGACGAGGTAAATGGCCATCATGGTAAGTACCGCAATGCAGCAACGCAACCATCCGATGTTGCGCCAGCGCCGCCCCGAGCAGACCAGGCCGCCGCCTAAATACACCGTTGGCCCTAGTTCGCGCAGCCGGAGGCAGAGCTCTAGATCCTCCATGAGTGACAGGCTTGGAAATCCTCCCGCGGCCATGATTGCGTCGCGCTTGAAAAACTGTCCCTGGTCGCCAAAGGACAGACCGAAAAGTACCAACTTCACTTCGTTGAGGCACTCGATGAGGCAAATATTGAGTGTATCATCATCGAAACGCTGGCCGATCGCGCCGCCTACCACCTGTGGCCGCGCGCGCATCGCCGAAAACAGACGTTCAGCTGCGTTTGGTGCAATCAGGGAATCAGCGTGAACGACAAGCACAACCTCTGATTTCGCCTGAGCTACACCGGCGGCAATTTGTGTGCCCCGGCCGGGTTCACTTATTATGACCGAGGTATCGTGTCGCTCCGCGACATCTCGAGTCGCGTCGGTGGACCCACCATCCACAACGATCACTTCATCTGGGCGCGGCGCCATCTGGGCGACCGAAACAAGGCAGTCCGATAGCAATGGGGCTTCGTTAAGGGCTGGGATCACAACGGCGAGCGAGCGGGCGTTCCGTCGTCCCTTACATATCGAAGGATCAGGTTTGTCCTTGCCTGAGGCGGCACGTTGCAGTCGGGGTATCAGAATCGGCCGCAGAACGTGGACTCCTTCACGAACTAACAACAACCCAAA
>JBPYFC010000143.1:0-5779 GCA_051984705.1 Chthoniobacterales bacterium
CTCAATCTTCTTGGCGTGTATGCGTTCTGGCAGTACGTCGTCAATGGCTTTATCATCATCCTAGCGGTCGCGATAGACCAGGTGAGGCGGAGAAGGTAGAGGACCGACTTGCGATTATGGGCCGGAATGATCGAAAGCTGGCACCAAGGCTCGATTGCCGGCTTTCGCATCATGTATCGCGATTCGGAGGGATACTGGGACGGTGTGCGATGGAATGGCCAAGACGTGACTGTCTTCGCAATTCGGGAAATGAGCGAAGCTGCTGCCGAGAAGAAACTTTTGGTCAACAGACCAGAATGACCGGCAAGGTTTATCTCGAACGCCGCGTACCGGTTATCATTCTTGCATGCTGGGGCAAAGGGCGGCGGTCCGTGTAACGTTTTGATCCGGCGTCACGATGGGACCAAGGTCGTGCGGCATTTCGCGGACTGCGAAGGGCGGTGGTTGGTGCAACAAAGTTGGCCTAAATCGGAGGAAGAGGCCCGGCGGTTCAATGCTGTGCCGTAAATGTAGCTCCGCCGATCGTTTGGGCCGCATTGGTCTACCTTCGTCCCGCGGGTTCGAATCCCGCCCCATCCGTTATTGCCGACGTTTGACGTTACTTTGCTGCCTTGCTTGCTCGCTCTTTTTCCCGCGCCAGTTCGAGTTCGCTTGGTTCGGAACTGACGGGACGGACTTCTACGGTCAAACCATATTGGAGCCCCGGGCAGGCTTTGGCGATTTCCACGGCGTCCTCGAAACTGGCTGCTTCGATAATTATCAGCCCGGCAATCGCCTCTTTGGATTCGGCGAACGGACCATCGATCACAGTCTGGTTACTCTGAATGATCTTGCCTTTGTGCAACAATGGCCGCCCGACCTTGAATGTCCCGTTTTTTTGTAGCCCATCGGCCCATTCTACGAAGCGCGCAACGCGTTCGCGGATCTCCTCCGGGGCAAGAGAGTGGTGCCACTCGGTACCTCGGAAAAGCAAAAGATATTCTGACTGGCTTACTTCAGAGCTCATATGTCTGTGCTTCGTTTGTAGTCCGAATGTTGGAATTCGGACTCAATAATGCGACGAATAAACGCCCATCATCCGGGACATGGAAGCGGGATTTTTGGAGGTAACCAGGCTAAATCCTTATTCCGTGATGGTCGAACAGGTGAACGTTTTTGCGATCGAAGTCGAGTGCTACGCGATCGGAGATACGAAAGGTTTGAAATCCTTTGACGCTCACGCTCAACCGGTGTCCGGCAGGAGTGAGACCGTGGAGTTGGGTCATGTCGCCAAGGTGCTCGACAGCTTCGAGCGTAATTGTGGCAACACCATTTCCATTTTCGCTCACTAAAAGATGTTCCGGTCGAATCCCGAACGTGACGTTGTTACCGCGCCCGACACTCAGGGGCGATTCCTTGGCGAAGCCGAGGTGCTGTCCCGGAAAATCCGATGTTTCAATGGCGAGCGTTTCCGCAGTCTCGTCGACCACCTGAGCCTTCAGAAAATTCATCCTCGGCACGCCCATGAATCCGGCCACAAACAGGTTTGCCGGTCGCTGGTAGAGGTCTAACGGGCTACCAATCTGTTCCACGCTGCCTTCATTGATGACGACGATTTTGTTGGCCAATGTCATTGCTTCGACCTGGTCGTGGGTCACGTAAACCATTGTCGTCTTCAGAGTTCTGTGCAGTTTCGAAAGCTCGATCCGCATCTGAACTCGCAGCTCGGCGTCCAGATTCGACAACGGTTCATCAAAGAGAAAAATTTTGGGTTCGCGCACGATTGCCCGTCCGATAGCGACCCTCTGACGCTGGCCACCGGATAAATGCTTAGGGCGTCTTTTTAACAACGGCTTCAGGTGCAGAATTTCCGCCGCGCGAGCCACCCTCTCCTTAATCTCCTGCTTCGGACGTTTCGCCATCCGAAGACCGAACGCCATGTTCTCCTCGACCGACATATGCGGGTAGAGAGCGTAGGTCTGAAAGACCATGGCAACTCCACGATTTGCTGGATCGACGTGATTAACGTTTTCGTTCCCGATCCAGACGTCGCCCTCGGTAAGTTCCTCAAGGCCGGCGATGAGACGTAACAAAGTTGATTTACCGCATCCGGACGGGCCTACAAAAACGACGAACTCGCCGTCATCGATTTCTAGTGAAATTCCGTGTATTACTTCGATCTGTCCGAACCGTTTTACGACGTTTTGGAGTTTGAGTCCTGCCATAATACAAAAGGGGAAAGGAAAGTAGACATTCTCGGCTTTGAAAGGGCAAGTGTTTCTCTTTGATCTCTCAAGACCGATTGGCCATGATCGAAGCGATCCGCCTTTCGTCCAGATTCTAATCACTCTTTTTCGATGGGAAAAATCGTTGCCGTCGACCGCTGGATTCAAGCGTTCCTCCGAGGCGACCCGCCCAGAGCCAAGTCGTTGATCGTCACCGTTTTTGGCGATTCAATCGCGCCACATGGAAGCGCCGTCTGGCTTGGGAGCCTGATTGAGTTGCTTGCACCTCTTGGTTTGAACGATCGCCTGGTCCGCACGAGTGTTTTTCGTCTGGTACGAGAGGGGTGGCTTGATGCGATGCGCGACGGCCGGCGCAGCAGATACCGATTATCGTCGTTAGGGGCACGACGATTCGAACTGGCGCACGTCAAGATCTATGCGCTGCCGCGACCGAATTGGCACGGTGATTGGACAATTATTTTAGCGCCGCCGTCAATCGCTCCAGCTGCCTACCGGACGAAATTGCGAAACGAGCTGGCGTGGGAAGGTTTTGCGATGATATCACCGGGAGTTTTTTGTCATCCCTCGACCGGGACGGATGCCCTGGAGGAAATGCTGCATCGGGTTGGTGGACAGGTGTTTGTCTGTTCGGCACAGGATCAGGAGAAGCTGCCGCGCAGGCCATTAGGGGAGCTGGTATCGCTCGGTTGGCGGCTTGACCCTGTGATTAAGAGCTATCGCCATTTCATGGAAACATTCGCCCGTCTTCCAAAGATCTTGTCGTCCAGAGGGATGACCGCTGAACACTCCTTTGTTGTGCGTACCTTGCTCATTCACGCATTCCGTCGGGTCACACTTCACGATCCGTGGCTGCCGGTCGAGTTACTTCCAAAAGATTGGCCGGGAGCTGAGGCCTACGAGTTATGTCGAGATATCTATCGGATGACCTGCCGAGACGCGGAGCAGCATCTTCTAGCGACGATCCGGAAAGAAGATCCAGGTGTGCCTGGGGCGGCGTCTTATTTCTATGAGCGGTTTGGCGGACTTTCAATTGACGATGGGGCGTTACGGCGAGAGAGCGTTACGGCGAAATGAAGCGGACGGAAATCGTTGCCGGAATTCTGGTGGGTCTGATAGTGGTTTGGCTGATCGCATCCTATTTCCTGGTACCGACCTGGTGGCACTTTCATGAATCGCGTCATCCGGTGCTGACCAACGGACCTCGCGTCACGACGACTCACGCCGGTATCCCTGGGGACCCTTTAAATCTGGCGATCATCGGTAGCGAAGACGATCTGCTTGCGGCGATGCTAGCCGCTGGATGGCACCCGGCGGATCCCATAACGCTGAGAAGCAGTCTCCGGATCGCGACCAGAACCATCTTCCATCGTCCGTATGAGGATGCTCCGGTGAGTAACCTGTTTCTTTTCGGGCGCAAAGAGGATTTCGCATTCGAAAAGCCAGTTGGTAACGACCCGCGAGAGAGGCACCATGTACGTTTCTGGCGGGTACCGGCCGATAGCGCTTCGGACAAGCTGTACTGGCTGGGAGCGACTACGTTCGATCGGAGTGTCGGGTTTAGCCACACAACAGGACAGATCACACATCACATCGCGCCCGATATTGATGCGGAGAGGGACGGATTGCTTTCCGACTTGGAACGTGTCCAATGGATTGGAGCCACGGAATGGGAAGAAGATTTTCAGACAGCTCACGAAGGCAAGAATGGAGGCGGTGATCCGTGGAAAACCGATGGCCGTTTGGCTGTCCTAACATTGAAGCCGGGAGGGCCGTAAGAAGCGCCCGCATCCTCCTCCGCCAAGGCTTCCGACTTCGCGAAGGCTTCGTCGGACAGGCCGTCGGACAAGTCGTTGGACGGGTCGCAGGACAGGTCTGCGCGGACGGCTGTAAGGTGGCAGGCCCCGTCGCAAGCACCCGGCATATAATGGACTTAGACAACTATATAGTTGACTTAGTCAACTAATCTGCTTGTGTTTCGGTATGCCCGCCTCGCCCCGCGAACCGGAACCCGCAACCCGGAACTCAGAACCCGGAACCCGGAACCCTGAACTCAACCGAGTTGAGGCTGTGCGCCGGTTTAATCGTTTCTACACCAAGCAGATCGGTGTTCTGCAAGAAGGCCTGTTGAAGAGCGATTTATCTCTGACCGAGGTGAGAGTTCTCTACGAGCTTGCCCACCGGGATGATCCGACTGCGACAATCATCGCTGATGAGCTTGGACTGGACCCGGGCTACCTTAGCCGGATCCTGCGGAGATTCGAAAAGAAGCGGCTTATCGAACGAGAACCTTCTGCGTCCGACGGAAGACAAAGCATTTTACGATTAACGAGCCCTGGCCGTGAGGTGTTCGGTGCGCTGAACGCGCGTGCGGACAATCAGATCAGGGACATGTTGAGTTCTCTGCCGGAAGACAAAAAGCAGCGGCTGGTGCAGGCCATGAACGTCATTGAGGAGGTTCTAGCACCTTCGTCCGACCGGGATCGGAGTTTCATACTGCGCATGCATCAACCTGGCGATATGGGTTGGATCGTTCATCGGCACGGCATGCTTTACGCCGCAGAGTATGGATGGGATGAACGCTTCGAAGCCCTTGTAGCGCGAGTTACCGCCGACTTCATTGAAAACTTCGATCCGAAACGGGAACGCTGCTGGATTGCGGAGAAAGATGACGAGATTGTGGGCTGCGTTTTTCTGGTAAAAAAAACGGAGCGGGTCGCGCAGTTACGTTTATTGCTGGTAGAACCGGCAGCGCGAGGATGGGGTCTTGGGACCCGACTGGTAGACGAATGTGTTCGTTTTGCCCGGCAGGCCGGTTACCGCAAGATTTTTCTCTGGACGAACAAAGTGCTCACCGCAGCGCGACATATCTATAAGAAAGCCGGTTTCCACGTTACACATGAAGAGCGGCATCGGCTTTTCGGGGACGAGCAGATTGGTCAGACGTGGGAGCTGGAGCTGAGCAAACCTTCGGCTTAAATCCGGGAGACGCCCGGCTACCGGGACGAGACCGAACCGCGCTTTGGTTCTTCTGTCGCTGAACTTGCCCTCTCGTAGCGTCGATCAGGGATAAACCACATAGCGGCCACCAGCGCGTAGAATAGGGTTGAGAGCCAGGGCTGCAGGAAAGCCAGGATGATAGAAACGGAATAAAACACGACCGAGAGAATTCCTTTCCAGTCACCGGCAACCTCTCTACCCATTGCCGATTCACGACCTTCACACGCAATGATTGCGCTCTGGAGGATCTTCCAAGCGATCGCGCACAATAACAGGACGAATCCATACAGCGCAGAAGGCGCCGCTGCGAACTGGGTGTGACCGCTCCATGCGGTGGTGACCGGTATCAGGGATAACCAGAACAGGAGATGGAGATTGGCCCATAGAATGAAACCGTTGATGCGATGCGTCGCTTTGAACAAATGATGATGGTTTACCCAGTAGATACCGACGTAGACAAAACTAAGTAGATAGATGAGAAAGCCCGGGATCATTGGCCAGAGAGCATTTAAATCGGTACCTGACGGCACCTTCAGCTCCAGGACCATGATCGTGAT
>JBPYFC010000144.1:0-8092 GCA_051984705.1 Chthoniobacterales bacterium
AGGAGCTGAGCGCCGCGCGTATTTGGATTGCGATCGGCGCTTACCAGCAGCTTGTCGGCCTCACCGATACGTGGAACCACGTCGAACTCGCTTGTTCCGAGCGCGTCGATCAAGCGTTTGGCCATCCACAGCTCTTCATTTGTCATCCGGGCAGAAGCAATGACAGCGATCTCCTGGCCTTTGAATCCCTTTAGCAATTCACCGGCCTTTGCCAGCGCATCCGTCCATGAGGCTTCCGCCAGTCCGGAACCCCGCCGCACCAGTGGTGTTCGCAGGCGGTTTTCTGCGTTGAGATAATGAAAATTTAACCGGCCCGCGTCACACATCCAGCAAGAGTTGACCTCGTCGTTTTCTCGCGGTGTCTGCCGGTAGACAACATCCTGCCGGCTTCCAATAATCGTGTTGCAGCCGGTCGCGCAGCTTGTGCAGATGCTTTTCGTCTCTTTCAAGAACCATACTCGCATCTTGAATCGGAAATCGGTGCTTGTGAGCGCGCCAACCGGGCAGATATCGACCGTGTTCAACGAATAGTTGCTGTCCAACAGCCGGCCGGGATGAGCCGTCAGATACGTGAGGCTGCCGCGACTGACGAATCCCAGCACGTCATCTTGCGCGATCTCTTTCATGAAACGGATGCAGCGCGAGCAAAGGATGCATCTTTCATCATCCAAAGTTACTCGTGGCCCAAGCTCGACCCGCTTTGGTTTCTTGACTTTCTCTTCGAGAAAGCGAGATCCGGCGTTTCCGTATTGTACGCTGAATTCCTGGAGTTCACATTCGCCGGCCTGATCGCAGATCGGGCAATCGAGCGGATGATTTATCAAAAGGAATTCCATCACCCCTTTTCGGCATTCCTGAGTCATCGGCGAATCGGTCTTGACCCCCATGCCTTCAGCAACGTCTTGAGCACACGAGATCTGTGGACGAGGGATCCAGTTGATAACCGGTTTGCCATCCTGCCCGAGCTCCGGTTTCCGATCGGGACCCACCTTCGGCATACCCATCTCGATCAGACACATTCTGCAATTGCCCGGCGAGCTCAGCTTAGGATGATAACAATATCGCGGTACGAATTTGCCAGCTTGGGCGCACGCTTCGATGACACGAGTTCCCTTCGGAAACTGGTACCAGGTCCCGTCAATTTGAACGTTTAACAACTCAGCGCTCATTGAGAACCGCCGTTCTTTTCTTGGAGGGGCGCCTGACTCCCGCTCCGGGCAGTTGCCAGAAATTCATCTCGAAATTTCAAAATAAAGCTCTGTGTCGGCCACGCGCATGCTTCACCAAATGCGCAGATGGTTCGGCCGGCGATGTTGTCTGCTACGCCTTTCAACGTGTCGGTATCCTGTTGGACTCCGTCGCCCCTTAGCATGCGGTCAGTGATCTTTTTCATCCAGAGCGAACCCTCGCGGCAGGGGGTGCACTGGCCACAACTTTCGTGAGCGTAAAACTCGTTGATGTTGTTTAGCGCCCAGACCATGTCTCTGGAATCGTCCATGACAATGACTCCGCCGGAGCCCGCCATCGATCCCGCCGCTGCCAACGAGTCGAAATCCAACGGGATATCATCTAATTTCACCTCGCCGTCAGCCACGCTGCCGTCCGGCTGTTTTACCTTCATTTTGTACGTATCGCCTGCGCGCATTACCTTAGCCGAACTACCGCCTGGAATTACCGCTTTCAGCTTTCGGCCCGGCTTCATTCCGCCGCAGATGTCGTAAATCAGTTCTCCCATCGTCACCGCGCCAACCTCAAGCTCGTAGTAACCCGGTTTCTGTACATCGCCGCTCACGCAAAGGAGGCGTGTGCCGGTGTTATTGGGCCGGCCGATCTTGGCGTATTCAGCGCCCCCCATTCGCACAATGTGTTTCACATCACACAGCGTCTCGACGTTGTTGACGATGGTCGGACACATGTATAACCCGAGCGCTGCCGGAAAATATGGGGGCTTGATCCGTGGATATGCTCTCTTTCCCTCCAGCGATTCGATTAGGCCGGTCTCTTCCCCGCAGATGTATGCTCCCGCCCCGCGGTGTACGTAAATTTCGCAATCGAATCCGGAGCCAAGAATGTTCTTTCCGAGAAACCCATGCTCCCGAGCCTCCGCCAGCGCGCGCTCGAGTATTTTTGCCCCCTCCGGAAATTCGCCTCGGATATAGATATATGCTAGCCGCGCGTTGACCGCGAAGCAGGAGATCACCATCCCTTCGATCATTTGATGGGGGTCCTGATGAATGATGTAGCGGTCCTTGAAAGTCCCCGGTTCCGATTCGTCCGCGTTACAGATCAAATAAACTGGCTTGGGGCCGCCCGGCCGAATGAATCCCCATTTAACGCCGCACGGAAACCCTGCTCCACCGCGGCCGCGGAGACCGGAAATCTTGACCTCATTCACGATCGTCTCCGGTTTCATTCGTAGCGCTTTCTTTAGTTCTTGGTAACCGCCATCGCGCAGATAACAGTCGATGTCGATGGTCCAACCAGGTCGATCGATGTTCTTGAAGACGATCCGGTTTTCGCGGGGATGGGGGCTGCGGACGGTGGAAGCCATGCGTTACTGGTATTTTGCGTTACTGGTATTTTTTGAGTAGTTCTGGAACCTCCTCTTGTGCTACGGCCTCGTAAAAGTCGTCGTTGATCATGCAGACCGGTCCGAAGCCACAGCTGGCGAGGCATTCCACAAACTCGATGCTGTATTTTCCGTCTTCGCTCTTCAAGATATGACCGTGTCCGTTGTGCGAGCGGTCGATCTTCGCGTGTTTGCAAAAAGTGTCCAGAAGCTCGTATCCGCCAGCCATCGCGCAGGAAAGAGTTCGGCAGACGCGGATATGATGTTTACCGGCTGGCTCGCGCCGGAACATCGGGTAGAAAGTCACCAGCTCCAGAACGTTAATTGGTGAAAGCTCAAGTTTCTTAGCAATCCAATCGATCGCTTCGTCGGTGATAAATCCGAAATGCTCTTGAAATAAGTGCAGGAGCGGCAACGTGGCACTACGCTTGAAAACCGGGTAATGCGTGATCGCTTCGTCAATCTTTGTTTCTAGTTCCGCCGGAATTTCCATGGACTCTTTAATCCTCCTTTAGCCGATCGGGGCGGCTGATCAAACGGCCATTTTGAAAGCGAAGCTCGATGGTCTGCCCTCTGTGCTCATAATAATAGCGAGTAACCCCGGTTGTCTTCTTTTGAGTCTCTAACTCTGCCTCGCTCTTTTCTGTTCGATCTGGGCTGCCGAGAATCGATTCCACCTCTTTCTGGGTCATGTTCGGCTTCACCTGGTCCAGGTTTCGATTCTTGAATTCTTTATGGCACGCAGCAATCGCGAAAATTGCTGACATCGCCACGACGACATTTTTGTAGCTGCGATTAACCCTTTCACATCGCGTCTTCCGTTCTTGCATGCATCTCACCTGTCGGATTCGCCCATCACGAAATCCAGGCTGCCCAGAATCGCCACGACATCGCTTACCATGTGCCCGGGCAGAATTTTCGACAGGATACTCAAATTCACAAAAGACGGGGCTCGGATCTTCAGACGGTACGGCACACCGCCGCCACGGCTATTAATATAGAACCCGAGTTCTCCTTTCGGATTCTCCGCACCGAAGTATACTTCTCCGGGCGGTGCATCCACACCCTCGGTGTGGATGATAAAATGATGAATTAACTCCTCCATTTTCATGAGCACCTCCGGCTTCCGCGGAGGCAGGTTTTTCGGATCCTGAACCGTGATTGGCCCGCTCGGGAGCTTGTCCACCACTTGGCGAAGGATGTGTACGCTCTGAAGCGTCTCCTCATATCGCACCAGGTAGCGATCGAACGCATCGCCTACCGATCCGATTGGGATGTCGAAATCGTATTTCTGATAATCCAGATACGGATTCGCTTTGCGTACATCGTAAGCAACTCCGGATCCTCGGATATTTGGACCGGTAAGCCCGTAAGCGATCGCGTTTTCCTTTGAGATTACGCCCAGGTCGCGTGTCCGGTCGATCCAGATTCGGTTACGGGTTAGAAGCTTGTCGACCTCCTTCAATTGCGCTGGAAACTCATCAAGAAACTTGTTGAGCGCAGGAATAAAGTCGTCCGAAAGGTCACGCGTCATTCCGCCTACCCGTGTGTATGACGTGGTGAACCGCGCTCCGGATATCAGCTCAGCAAGATCGTACAGTTTTTCTCTTTCAGTAAAGGTGTACAGAAACACCGTCATCGCGCCGACATCCAAGGCAAATGCACCAATGCCTAGCAGATGAGCCGAGATCCGTGCCATTTCGCAGCAAATCACGCGGATAGCTTTGCCGCGCGGCGGCAATTCCCATCCCATGAGCTTTTCGACTGCACAGGCATAGGCGACATTGTTCGCCAGAGGCGCCAGGTAATCCAGCCGGTCAGTATAAGGGACGAACTGGTTGTACTGCATGTTCTCGGCAATCTTCTCGTCCCCTCGGTGCAGGTAACCGACATCGGGGTCGGCTTTGGTGATGATTTCGCCGTCAAGCTCCAGCACAACGCGCAAAACGCCGTGAGTCGCGGGATGCGACGGACCCATGTTAAGCGTCAGTTTCTCGCCGAGGACCTCTGAATCGCTGATTTCTTGAAGCGATTTCGCCGTCCGGGCGAGCGCATCAGGCGCTTCTATGTCGCGGGTGGTATTAGCCATGAGGAGGAAAACGCGCGCAGCGAAATCAACATAAGTTTTTCCCGTTTAGCCCCGCAAGCGATTATTTGTGAAATGCTTCACAAGCCTATTGGAGGACGGCGTTGCGTCCCCCCCGCCGCAACCCATACCCTTGACCTTTTTTCCACCCCGAGCGCCTGGAACCCGGAACCCGGAACCCGGAACCTAAACACCCCTTGCGCCTCGCGCCCGTTTGTGAAGAGTTTCACAAACTCAAGGAGCTTCATGCAAAATTCTGTCCCGAAAGTCGTGATCATTGGCGGCGGCTTTGGAGGGTTGTATGCCGCAAAAGCTTTGGCTAACCAGCGTGCCGCTGTCACTCTCGTCGACCGGACCAATCATCACCTGTTTCAACCGCTCCTTTATCAAGTCGCGACTGCAGGCTTGTCACCGGGCGATATTGCTCAACCGATCCGCCACATTCTGAAGGACGCCCAAAATATTGAGGTTCTGCTGGGAGACGTCCAGGCAATCGACCTTGGCGCAAAAATCGTGCGAACAGCCGATAAAGAATATCCGTACGACTATTTAGTGATTGCTGCCGGCGCCCGGCACTCGTACTTCGGCAACGACCAATGGGAACAGTTTGCTCCCGGTCTGAAAGCGATGCCGGACGCGGTCGAAGTGCGGCGCAGGATTCTGAGCGCCTTTGAGGTTGCTGAAAACAGCGATGACGAAGCAGAACGCGACGCGGCGCTCAGGTTCGTTGTCGTCGGTGCCGGTCCGACCGGAGTTGAAATGGCCGGCGCAATTTCGGAACTCGCGAAAAGGACATTGGTGGATGACTTTCGTCGAATTCGCACTAAGCACGCTCAGATTCTTCTGGTCGACGCTGCGCCGAGGCTGCTGCCGGCTATGGCGGAAGACCTTTCCAAATCAGCGCTAAAACAGCTTCAGCAGTTGGATGTTGAAGTCCGCGTGAACACGAAAGTCGTCGGAATTAGCGAAAAAGGAGTTCAAGTAGAAAACGATTTTATCCCGGCCAGGACTGTCATCTGGGCGGCCGGTAATGTCGCGTCACCGCTTGGTAAATTACTCGGTGTTGAAACCGACAAACAGGGGCGCGTGCTGGTGCAGCCGGATCTTAGTATTCCAGGCCATCCCGAGGTTTTCGCGATTGGTGATATGGTCAATTTTTCTCATCAAACCGGGCAGCCTGTGCCAGGTGTCGCGCCTGCCGCGATGCAGATGGGCACGGCCGCCGCCCGCAACATTCTTGAGCTTGCGGCTGGCCGGTCGACTAAGCCGTTCAAATATTTTGATAAAGGAACGATGGCCACAATCGGTCGGAACCGGGCGGTTGCCGACCTCCATTTTATACGGTTCGGCGGATTCCTCGCCTGGCTCGGCTGGCTTTTTGTGCACTTGATATTTCTCATCGGATTGCGAAACCGGATCCAGGTCTTTTACCAATGGGTCTGGGCATATCTGACGTACGCCCGCGGCGCACGATTGATCTACGGCGCTTTCAAGCCCGCCATTGCTGCCCAGGCTCAAACTCAGACTCGGAACCCGAAACCAGGAACTCGGAACCCGGAACCTGTGTCGTGATCGACTGGTCCGGCTGGCAACCTAAAGAGCGTGCGACGCTCTGTTTCGTGCGCCAGGAGAATCGGGTTCTCTTGATCCGGAAAAAGCGGGGTCTCGGTGCGGGAAAGATCAATGGTGTAGGAGGTCGTCTCGACGCAGGGGAACCACCGGAGACTGGTGTCGTAAGGGAAGCGCAAGAAGAGCTGCTGATCACACCGCTTGACTGCGAAACGCGGGGCGAGCTTCACTTCCAGTTTTTGTCAGGATACAGCCTTTTTTGCACGGTTTTTGTGACCTCTCGTTTCTCCGGAACGCCAACCGAAACCGCCGAGGCCACGCCCCTCTGGTTCACTCTCGACGCCTTGCCTTTCGATCAAATGTGGGCGGACGATCGGCTATGGCTCAGGCAAGCACTCGAAGGACAGCACTTCCGTGGCTACTTCGTGTTCGACGAAGACCGGATGGTCAGCCAGGAGATCAATTGGCTGCTGTAGGGCGCGGCAGAGCCTGCCGCCGGCGTCTATAGCACGTTTGAAGTCCAGGGAAAACGCGAGGCTCCGCGCGTCTCAACATTTTCACTTGTGCAATCCGCAGAACGTGCCGAATCTGCACCTCTCCAATTCCGTCTCTTTGGTTGAATGAAGAAAGCATTAATTACAGGCATTACGGGCCAGGATGGCTCTTATTTGGCTGATTTACTTTTGTCTAAGGGATACGAAGTCCATGGGATCATCCGGCGGGCCAGCACGTTTAATACGATCCGCATCGATCACCTCTACCAGGACCCACACGTGCACGGCGTCCGGCTCTTTTTGCATTACGGCGACCTTTCGGACTCGGTCAATTTGGTCAAGCTCTTGTATGAGCTGCAACCGGAAGAGATCTATCATTTAGCGGCTCAAAGCCATGTCCGCGTCAGTTTTGATATCCCGGAGTACACCTCAGATGTCACCGGAATTGGAACAATCCGGATTCTTGAGGCGATTCGCGAGGCCGGCGTAAGACCCAAATTTTACCAGGCCTCAAGCAGCGAAATGTATGGGCGGGTGCAGGAAATTCCGCAGACCGAGGTAACGCCCTTTTGGCCGCGCAGCCCATACGGGGTCGCAAAGGTATTTGCTTACTGGGCCACGGTAAACTACCGCGAGAGTTACGGTCTCCATGCCAGCAACGGTATTTTGTTCAATCATGAGAGTCCGCGTCGCGGGGAAACGTTCGTCACACGCAAGATTAGCCGCGCTGTCGCCAGAATAAAAAAAGGGTTGGATAAAGACCTTTATCTGGGAAATCTCGAAGCTCAGCGCGACTGGGGATACGCTCCTGAATATGTCGAAGGGATGTGGCGAATGCTCCAGCGGGACGACCCAGATGACTACGTGCTCGCAACGAACGAAACACACACCGTTCGCGAATTTGTTGAAGAAGCCTTTTCACACGTCGATCTCGACTGGAAAGAATTCGTTAAACACGACAAACGTTACGAGCGACCGGCCGAAGTTGATTTGCTCATCGGCAACCCTGCCAAAGCAAAAAAGCACCTCGACTGGGAACCACAAACCCGTTTCAAAGACCTCGTCCGTTTAATGGTCGACGCCGATCTCGCGGCGCTGAAGTAACATCGAGCGGCATCGAGCGGGATCGAACATCGGTCGGCAAATCGATGACCAGCGGAGATGGGAAGCTCAGGCGCAGAATCCTCCGAACCCTTCGCTTTCAGTCGGAATTCAAGCTCCGTGATTTCCCCTTAAGCGTTTCCCTCAAAACTGTCCGCGATTTCGGTTGTCCGATCTCGCTCGATCCCGCTCGATCCCGCTCGATGCCGCTCGATGCCGGCGTTCCCAATCAGTTCCCCGCGATCCCGGCGTTCCCGCGCGATTCCGGCGTTC
>JBPYFC010000145.1:0-7814 GCA_051984705.1 Chthoniobacterales bacterium
AGGATCCGTAAGATTTCCGAGCCGGTTGGCTTGTGGACGCGAGCAGCGAACTCCTCGGTCTCGGGCAACGAACGTCTGAGCGCAAATAATAGTGGGATAATCAAACATCCCAAAAGGAAAGGAACCCGCCAGCCCCAGCGCTGAACCGATTCCACGGGCAGAACGCCGTGTAAAATCACTCCCGTAAGCGCAGCGAACATGACAGCAACCTGTTGGCTCGCTGACTGCCAGCTTACGTAAAAGCCTTTGTGCCCGGGTGTCGCGAGTTCAGATAGATAGACTGAAACACCACCTAGCTCGACCCCGGCGGAGAATCCCTGGATTAGCCGACTGATCAAAATCAATAGTGGCGCAAGTAGACCCAGAGTCGCGTATCCGGGCAGAACGGTAATCAGCAGCGTGCCAACCGACATAAGTCCGAGCGTCAGCAAGAGCCCGGCTCTGCGGCCTACTCTATCGATGTAGGCTCCCAGAACGACCGCGCCAATTGGGCGCATCACAAAACCGGCTCCGTAGGTTACCAGCGCGGACATCAAAGAAGTGAAAGGGTCTTTACTAGGAAAGAACGCACTTCCGATGGCGCTGGCGTAATAGCCGAACACCATGAAATCGTACATTTCGAGAAAATTCCCGCTGGCAACGCGGATTACGTTCTTGATCTTGGAGGCGCGATCAGAGGACATACGGGAGCTACAAGCTAGTGCGCTGCGTTGCTTATTCGATCGGCAAGTGGTTGGGGTTCCGAGTCCTGCGCTGTCGGTTCGCAAACGCCAAACGCCAAACGCGAAACGCTAATCTCACCCGGACGGGTAACCTGACAATGCTTGTTTAGACAAATCCCCTCCGTTAGACTCGCTCACTATTCTATGAACGTTCGGTTGATAAAAATGACTTCGGCGGTTCTTGTTTCCGGCCTGATCCTTTCAGGTTGCGAAAACATGTCGCCGGAGACTCAGGGGACCCTCGCCGGCTTGGGTGCAGGCGCACTCGCCGGCGGCGTTGCCAAGGCCGCAGGCATGAGCGATTCCTCCGCAGTTGCGATTGGAATGGCTTCGGGCGCAGCGGTTGGGTATGGGGTCTATGTTCTTGCGAAACACCAGGCTACGGAGCGGCAGCGCAGAGTTGCAGAAGAGCGAGCGCGACTGGCGTATCAGCAGATGTCGGCTCAGCGCAAAGCGACTGTTGGAAAACGTCGCTATATCGCTGTACCGACGGTTCGGGACAGTAATTCGAAAGGTGCACAATCCGTGATGGTGTACGACACGCAGACGCAGCAGATTGTCGGAAACAATGTCTACGATGTAAAACAATCGCCCAAAGAAGGGACCGTTTCCAAGTACGACACTTACACCGCTGAATACGTGGGTGGCGGTGCATAGCAGCGCTTTCAGCGCAGCTGTTGTCGGTTATCAGTCCGTTTACCGTTTTCGGTTTGGTAGGAGCCAGGAGTTAGTCCTGGCTCTTTCTTTTTCTCCGCGGCAAAGCCGCGGTTTGCCGGCGTTCGCGGTGTTTTACTAGTTCCTGTCTCCTATCTCCTGTATTCTACTCCCTACCACTATGTCTTTCTCCCATCGCCCCTTTGAACAGGACGGCCATCGTTTGCATGAGATCGTCGATCAGGAAAGCGGTTACCGCATTATCACCGATAACCTCGGCGCTGAGCTGGTGAGCATCGCGCGCCGTTCTGCAGACAATGGCTGGGACGGCTTTCTCTATCGGGACGGTGACGTAAGTCGCCCTCCTAAAGGTTGGGCGAGCCATGCGACAGTCATGGGCTACTTTCTCCACCGGCTCAAAGGCGAACGATCCAACTACGAAGGAGACGAAATTCGCGGGGGTAACCACGGATTCCTTCGGCACAAGCAATTTGCAGACCCAGATGTTCAGCTGGGCGAATCGGGGACTATTCAATACAAGCTGGGGACGGATGAGATCGAACATCTTGAATATCCACGAAAGGTATCGTTTGAAATTCGTTATTCGCTGCGAACAGATACCGTTGAGGTTACCTTTGTTTTTCATAATCAAGAGCCGGCTCGCAGCGCGTGTGTCAGCTTCGGGCTGCATGCAGGTTTTGCGGTTTCCTCTGTAGAGTCAGCGCGGATCGTTCTGCCGCGCGGTACCTATCGAAGGCATCTTGCGCCGGATAATTTTCTAAGCGGAGAAACTCGGGAAATGATTTCGGATGGCGGCACACTACCGATCAAGCCGTTTGAGCTTCCTGGCTCATTCCTGATGGAAGCCGTTGATGTGGACGGCGAGATTGCGAAGCTCCAGGATTATCAGCGCCAACGCCAAGTCGAGATCGACCTTTCCGAGGCGCCATACTTCACCCTCTGGAGCGATCTTGGGCCGTTTGTTTGTATTGAACCTTGCTGGGGTCTTCCCGATCATCAACAGCAACGCCCTTTTGAGCAGAAGCTCGGCATCCAAACTATACCGACCGGACAGACATTGACGAAACGATTCTCGATGCGATTCACCTAGCGAGCGCGGCTGAAGGCGGCGCTTCCTCCTTCGCCAAGGCCTCGGCCGGACACAGCTGTCTCCGCCGTTGCGGCGTGACCCAACGCTTGATAAAACGCGCGATCGTCCGACCTCAAATCTCCTGTCTCCCGCCTCCTGTCTCCTGTATTCTTCATCCGAATGTACAAACTGCGGTATCACAAACCTGGTACACCTCCGGCCACACTTGTTGTGCCGGAAGAACAAAAGGGCGTCAAACCGGTCATATCGCTGGTTGAGTATGATGCGCACACGATCCAGGAACGACAGATCGAGCGGATCGAAGATGTGTTTCATTGCCTTACCAGTTCGCAGGTGAGCTGGATCAATATCGAGGGTCTGGGCGACATCGAAGTACTCCAGAAACTCGGGACGCAATTCCGGATTCATCCGCTGGTTCTCGAAGACATTCTCAATGCGAGCCAACGCGCGAAATTAGACGAGTTCAGTCACCAGCTGTTTGTCGTTGTGCACATGGTTTACGACAATCCGCCTGCCGATGTGGTTTCGGAGCAGATCAGCATAATCCTCGGCGAAAACTATGTGATCACGATTCAGGAGCTACCCGGCAGAGACGTTTTTGATCCGGTCCGTCAACGCATCCGCGAAGGTTGTGGAAACATCCGCTTCATGAAAGCCGATTACCTCGCGTATGCGCTGATCGACGCGGTAACCGACAGTTATTTTCCTGTGGTGGAAGCGCTTGGCGAACGGATGGAAGCCTTTCAGGATAGGCTGCTAGAGCAACCGACCCGAGAACGGCTTCAGCAACTGCACGTGTTCAAACGGGCGATCGCCCGGATCCGGCACGGGATATGGCCGCAGCGCGAAGTAATTGGCGGGCTGGTGCGCAGTGAAAGCCAGTTGATCGCTGATCGCACCAAACCGTTCCTGCGAGATTGTTACGATCACACACTCATGATCTTGGATTTGATCGAATCGTTTCGCGACCTGACGACCAGCATCATGGATCTTTATATTTCGAGCCTCAGTATGCGAACCAACGAAATCATCCGCGTGCTGACAGTCATTGCCTCGATCTTCATCCCGCTTACTTTCATTGTCGGGGTCTATGGGATGAATTTTGATCCGAATGTCAGCCACCTGAATATGCCCGAGCTAAAATGGGCGTTTGGTTATCCATTTGTCTGGATTGTGATGATCGCTGTGGCTACCGCGATGATCATTTTCTTCAAACGCAAAAAATGGCTGTAGCGGGCGTTCGCCAAACGCGAAACGCCAAACGGCTAACTAGGAACTAGAACGACACGATCACCAACGGCCGCACCTAACAGCTTTGCTGCTGAGCCATCGCGGACAGAAATTTCGATAAGTCCAGCGCTACCAATGATCAGGAATGGCAACGTAGAACTGCCTACTACATAATTCGGCACCAGATCGGCGATTTCACTCTTTCCGAGTTGTAACCGGACTTGGCGGCCATTGAGTCGTTCCTTGAGATTTTTCCATTGGAAGCTGGTTACACAATTTCCGAAGTGATCGATGTGGACAATGCTCCCCTGAACCGGTCCATCTACTGACATTTGCACGTCAGCTATGTCGAGGCGTACGGGATCGTTGATGAGGGCGCCGAATTTTTCGGGCGGCACGCCAAGCGAAAGACACGCAGCGACAGGGGCGAAGACATCGCGTCCGTGGAAAGTTGTGCTTCTATTTGGCTGAAAATAACCACTCTTGGTCACATGCCTTGCACATGCGTGGGAATCGCGATCAAAAACAAAAGAGAAGAGCCCGTTATCGGGCCCGACAAAAAATAGTGGTGGGACTCGACCAAAATTGCGCGCCGCTCAGAACCAACTCCGGGATCGATTACAGCAAGATGAATCGTGCCTGATGGAAAATCGTGGTAGCAGCAGCTCAACGTGAATGCGCCGGTGCGCACATCCTGCGGTTTTATCTCGTGGGTGATATCGACCATAGTCACCTCTGGATTGCGAGCCAGAATCACACCTTTCATCGCCGCCACGAAATAATCCGACGTACCGAAGTCAGTTAAGAGCGTAACGATCCGTTTCATCAGTGTGCGCGGGTACGAGTAGTAATCGATGGCTTCACTTGCCGATACGCCGATATGCCGACACGTTCCTTCCATGCCGGATGATCGCGAATCAGTTTCAACGCTTTCATCGTTAAACTTTTCCCTGGCTCAATCAGATGCCAGGGCGACGCGCCCGATGGATGAGGCAACGGAACCAGATCGAAAGTCTGACCAAACTTCTCGACCCGGTACTTCCGTCCGATTAGCTCTGTGAGTAACGGAACTTCATTGAGGAATTGCCGGATAGCCAGTTTGCCTACGGCAATCACTAGCGCCGGTTTTAGGATTTCGAACTCTGCCCGCAACCATCGGCTGCAATTTTCAATCTCACCATTCGACGGAACGCGGTCGCCGCCGTGCCCGTTTTTTCCTGGAAAGCATCGGCAGACTGCCGCCATATAAACCGTGCTCCGGAATTCTTTTTCGGTTACTCGAGCGGTTGTTTCGAACCACTTGAACATCGCTTTCCCTGCGGTCCAGGCGAACGGCCGTTGCAGTATCGGTTCCTTTACGCCAGGCGCCTGACCGACAAGCATAACCTTGCTTACAATTGCTCCTCCCGAAACCGGTTCCGACTGCATCAAAGGACACGCGCGACACGCATGAAGAGCGTCAAGATGCTTCGCGAGCGAATCGGGGTCTACCGGTTTGTTCCGATCCCGCTCGATGCCGTCCTCGACTCGTCGTCCGGAGCCTTGGCGAAGGGGGATGCCCGAGGAAGTGCTTGCGCCTTCTCGGTAGCGCTGCCTAACATGAAGATCCACTTGAACAAGGAGAAGCTAGCTTGGAACTGAAAGAGATCAAAGCCATCATCGATTTGATGAAGAAAAACGACCTTGCCGTATTCAAGCTGGAGAAGGAAGGGTTCAAGCTTGAACTGGAAGCGCACCGCCACATCCCGCAGGTCACCGCAGCGGTACCGGTGCATCATGTGGTAACTACTCCAGGTCCAGCGGCGGTTACTGGTACGCCGGTCGAAACGGGGACTGGTCATCCGTCTGCTCCCGCCGAAGACAAGACGATTTACAAAGAGATTGTTTCACCAATGGTTGGAACTTTTTACCGCGCGCCGTCCCCTGAATCCGCGCCCTATGTTGAAGTCGGTCAATCCGTCGCGGAAGACACGGTTGTCTGTATTATCGAAGCGATGAAGGTGATGAACGAGATCAGAGCCGAAATTAAAGGTGTGATTGTCGAGATCCTCGTTGAAAACGGTACAGCCGTTCAGTTTGGTCAACCGCTGTTCCGGGTAAAGTGACCGTGTTTAACAAAATTCTGATTGCCAATCGCGGCGAGATCGCGCTGCGAATCATTCGGGCCTGCAAAGAATTAGGGATCTCCACCGTTGCGGTCTATTCGGAAGCAGACGTCGATTCGCTTCATGTGCAATTGGCCGATGAAGCAATCTGCATCGGACGCGCAGCCAGCGTTGAGAGTTATCTCAAGATCGACCGAATCATCAGCGCTGCCGAAATCAGCGATGTCGACGCGATCCACCCGGGATACGGGTTCTTATCCGAGAACGCTCATTTTGCGGAGGTCTGCGAGAGCTGCAATATCAAGTTCATTGGTCCGCCGGCAACTGCGATTCGAGCGATGGGCGACAAGAACTCTGCGCGGACATCTGCTCGAAAAGCCGGAGTACCAGTGACCCCTGGGAGTGATGGTGTGGTGGAGTCCGAAGGTGAGGCGTTGAAGATCGCTAAGAAGATCGGCTACCCTGTCATGATCAAAGCAACAGCCGGTGGAGGAGGACGCGGGATGCGCCCGGCCCACAACGACGTCAGCTTGGTCCAAGGCTTTCACTCCGCCCGCAGCGAAGCCGAGAAAGCTTTCGGTAATAATGGCGTATATATCGAAAAGCTAATCGAGGAACCGCACCATATCGAGTTTCAGGTGATAGGGGATGGTCACGGCCGGCTTGTTCACCTCGGGGAGCGCGATTGTTCCATTCAACGCAGGAGCCAGAAGATCGTCGAAGAATGTCCTTCGCCGTTGATGGACGACAAACTGCGCAAAGAGATGGGCGAATGTTCTGTTCGGCTTGCCCGGGCCGTTGGTTACGAAAATGCGGGCACCATCGAGTACCTGGTAGACCGGGACCGCCGATTTTATTTCATGGAAATGAATACCAGGATCCAGGTTGAACATCCGGTTACCGAAGAGGTTTATGGATGCGATCTTGTAAAAGAGCAGATCCTGGTCGCATCCGGCGCGCATCTTTCAGAGCATGTAGCGAATGCCAGGCCGCGCAGACATGCAATCGAATGCCGGATTAACGCTGAGGATCCAGCCAACAACTTTCAACCCAGCCCGGGTGTGATCGACCTGTATTACGCTCCGGGAGGGCACGGTGTGCGTGTCGATTCACATGTGTATTCAAAATACACAGTTCCGCCGCACTATGATTCGATGATTGCTAAGTTGATTTGCGTCGGTTCAACCAGACAGGCCGCGATCAGCCGGATGAGCAGGGCGCTGGGCGAATATCTGATCACCGGAATTAAGACCACGATCCCGTTCCAGGCCAAGATCATGCAGAATGCTGACTTTATTCGCGGACATTTTGACACGAGCTTTGTCGAAAAAATTACAGGTCCGAAACCGCTTAGTTTGCAGGAAACCTGGTGAATAGCATCGGAAAGAACAAGTCCCTCTACGGTATCGTCGACCTTGGCTATGTAGCTCCTCAAGACGTTCTCCGGGTAACAGAGAAACTGGTGTCAGGAGGTGTCGACGTCGTGCAGCTGCGCGCAAAGAACCTCGCTAAAATAGAGATTGTGCGATTGGCGGAGGCAATGCTCCAAATCGCGCGGCCAAACAACGTTCCGTTAATTATCAACGATTATCCAGACCTGCTGCATGAAGTAGAGGCGGACGGCTTCCACCTGGGTCAGGAAGATCTTGCCGTCGCGGCAGCGCGCGTGTTGGTTGGCCGGCCCTGTATAATTGGCAAATCGACCCATTCGATCCGACAGGCTATTCGCGCTCAAGCTGATGGCGCCGATTACATCGGATTTGGCCCATTGTTCCCGACGGCAACAAAACCGACTGCCAAAGCAATCGGCCTGAACGATATCCGGGCGGTTCATCAGCAGGTAACAATCCCTGTTTATTGCATTGGCGGTGTAAAGCTCGGGAACCTTAGCGAGGTTTTGGCCGCAGGAGCCGAGCGGGTATGCATCGTTTCCGACTTGCTGTTAGCGAAGGATATCGCAAAGCAGGCGGCAGCTGTGAAAAAGATGCTCGC
>JBPYFC010000146.1:0-10565 GCA_051984705.1 Chthoniobacterales bacterium
GAAAAGCGTCAGCAGATCCGACGGACGTCGGTTTTGATAGTTCAACTCGGTTCGCACGCGTAAGAGAAAATCATATGCGCGATCAAGCGCCCGCCGATCGCTCTCGGTGATATACTTGCGCTCCACCAGCTTGGCAGTGCTCATCACGCCGTCGCGAAAGTAGCAAATCCACTGCATCGTCTGGTAGTCGCGCAACCCACCACAACCGTTCTTTACATTCGGCTCCTGCATGAAGACCGAACCGCCATACTTGCGGTGACGCTCGTCCTGATTTTCCAGTCGCCACTTGAGGTAACTTCTGACTTGCCCCCGAACACAGTGATCGAAAAACTCGCGTCGAAATTTCGTTTGCAACCGGTGATCACCGGCCAGGTATCGAGATTCCAAAAGCGATGTCTTGGTCAATACGTCCGCGTTGGCGAGTTTAATCGCTTCGCTGATCGACCGCGTGGAGTGGCCGACTTTGAAGCCTACATCCCAGAGCATGTAAAGCACTTGCCGGATGACTTCCTCCGCTTCCCGAGCAAGTCGGCCGGCATCATGTAGGAATAAAATATCTACATCGCTGCATGGATTGAGCTCTCCACGGCCGTAACCTCCGATGGCTAACAGCGCGATCGGCGGTGTGCGATGAGCAAAAGCAGTGCCTTCCAAAGCTCCTTCAAACAATCGTCTCAGGATAACATCCAGCAACGTTGCTCGGTCCCGGACTATCTCGAGGCCGCCCGCTCCAGAATGATGCTTTAACCGTAACCGATGTTCCTCCAGCTTGAGAAATTTCTTGTAAAGGTCGAGCCGTTCGCGAAGCCGCCTGGAAGGCTCAGAAGCGAAACGCCTTTCCGCGTGCGCCAAAATTTTCTCAAGATGTTGAGACATTTATTGAAATACCTTCAACGCCGGGATTCTCCTTGGCCGAGGCTTCCGACTTCGCCAGAGGCTACTTCGGACAAGACGGCGGACAGTTCGCCCAGATCGGAAGTCGAGTATCGGCATTACATTCATTCTAACACAAAAGTATCTTCGGAGGGGCGATCACCCGAATGCCGGACCACCTTTCCTCCGGGCGCGGACAGATGGGTTAGTACATGGAAAATATCTTCGGTATCTGCCCGGACGGCTTTAGCCAATTCGCCGGCTGTTGCAGCTTTCCCTTTCCGTGATCCAAGTTCTTTGACCAGCCGGGCTTGCAATTCGAGCAACTTGGCGGCTGCTTTTTTCCCAGCCTCAACACCCGGCTGATGATAGGCATTGATGTTCACCACCGACGCGTAATAGCCCACCGCCCGCTCATACAGAGCGATCAAAGCGCCAGCCGAAAAGGGCGTTACGCGATCGATAGAAATCGTAATGGATTGACGCGCTTTTTCGTGGAGGGTCGAACGGGTACCGCGCAAAAATCCGTGGAGATAGTCGTTGCTTGTAATCCCGGGCTCGACCTCTATCGAAGGCCCTTGCCTGCCCACATCCACTTGAATGAACGTCACAAAGAAGTTGTTAACGCCATCACGAAGTTGTTGCACGTAAGCATGCTGATCAGTCGAGCCTTTATTGCCATAAACGGCGATACCCTGGTGAACGGTCTTTCCTTCTAAATCAAATTCCTTGCCCAGGGACTCCATGACGAGTTGTTGAAGGTATTTGCTGAAGAGGACGAGCCTGTCTTTGTAAGGAAGGATAACCATGTCTTTAAGACCGCGCCCGTCGCCGATCTTGTACCACATCAGTGCGAGCAGCATCGCCGCGTTCGACAGGGCATCGGTAACACGCGTCTTTTCGTCCATAGCAGCAGCACCGGCTAGGAACTGCTCCGTATTCAGCCCCTGAAGCGCCATGGGCAACAATCCGACTGCGCTCATCACAGATGTTCGGCCTCCAACCCAATCAAACATTGGAAACCGCGCGAGCCATCCTTCAGATTCCGCCTGCCGATCAAGCTCGCTTCCGTGCCCGGTTACCATGACTGCATGTTTCGCGAAGTTCAGTTTAGCAGCCTTATATCTTGCCGCTGCTTCCAGCATACCGTTGCGCGTTTCCTTTGTACCGCCCGACTTGGAGATGACGATCGTCAGCGTTGTCGCCAAACCATCTCCGATCTTTTCGAACATGCGATCGATTCCTTCCGGGTCTGTATTGTCAAGATAATAGACGCGCATCCTGTCACCTTTGGTGCCGAGTGCGTCCGCCACAAATTGCGGACCGAGCGCGGATCCACCGATACCGATAACGAGGACATTGGTGAACAGAGCACATTCTGGGTTTTGACCTCGCCACTATGGATGGTGCGGACAAATTCATAAATAGCCTCATTGGTGTCTTCTACCTCGCCACGGACCTGCGAGTTTGGTGCAAGTTCCGGTGCTCGGAGCCAATAGTGGCCGACCATCCGCTTTTCGTCCGGATTAGCGATTGCCCCCTTTTCGAGCTGTTGCATCGCCTGGAATGCGCGTTCAACCCGAGAATTCATTCCCTCGAAGTAATTCTCATCGAAGTCGACTCGACTAATATCGAGAGAAAAATGCAGATCCGGATACCTGAGGTAGTATCGGTCAAAACGCTCCCACTGCGAACTCATGCCAGAATCATAGCTGTGCGAATGGGTAGAGCAAGGATTGGAAGGCGGTTTCAGGACTCGCAAATGCAACAAACCATCCCTAGCCTCTCAATGCCTCCAGTGCTGTTTTGAGCTGATCCAGCGTTTTCAGGAAATCGGCTTCTCGTTGCCGATGCTCTTCGACCACTTTGGCGGGCGCCCGCTGGATGAAGTTGTCGTTGGCGAGCTTCTTTCTCACTGTTACCAAGTCGCCTTCCACTTTACTGATCTCTTTGCCGAGGCGCTCTCGCTCAGCTGAAACATCAATTAGACCTTCCAGAGGCAGGAAGATCTGACCAACAGGCGTCACAGCCATTGGCACACCGCTACCAGGAGCGTATCGCTCATTAACTTCGAGCGGCTCAGCATTTGCTAACCTCGCCAGAACCGCAAAGTCACCCGAGATCACCGGCTTCAAAATCATTCTCGCTTTGCGGTTTGACGGAATCCGGTACTCGGCTCGAAGATTTCTTGCGATGCTAACCGCCTCATAGACCTTGCCCGCAAAATCGACGGCTGCCGAATCGATTGGAACATGCATCGCAAGATCATTGATCGAGGCAAACTGAATGCTGCCTTCACCGAAATTGAATCGGTCCCAAAGCTCTTCGGTAATGTGCGGCATGAACGGATGCAGCAGTCTAAGCACTCGCGAAAGAGCTGTGTCCATGACCGCCAGACAATTGCGACGAATCTCTTGATCGTCGCTTTGCAGTTCAGCTTTGGCTGCTTCCAGGTACCAATCGCAAAAATCGCTCCAGAAAAAATCGTAAAGGGACTGAGCCACGTCTGTGAAGAGATAATCGGCGTAACCTTGCTCCACCCGCTCGACTGTCTCGTTGAGCCGCTGCAAAATGCGAGCGGAGTAAGGACTCAAATCGCGTAGTTCCCTGCCCGCATCGCCCTGGAGTTGTCGGAAGCGAAACGCGTTCCAGAGTTTGTTCGCGAAATTCCGGCCTTCCTCGATCTGTTTTTCGTCGAACCGGATATCCTGGCCGTGCGGCGCGATTCGCAACAATCCAAACCTGAGCCCATCGGCCCCATACTTTTCAATCAAGTCTAACGGGTCGGGCGAATTTCCGAGGCTCTTAGACATTTTTCTGCCTTGGAGATCGCGGATGATGCCGGTGAAAAAGACGTTCTCAAACGGTGGCCGGCTTGTGTACTCGTATCCCGCCATGATCATCCGAGCCACCCAGAAGAAGATGATATCCGGGGCAGTCACTAAATCTTGAGTGGGATAAAACTTCCTGCGCGTAGGCTCGTCCATGGTTGCGAACGGCCAGAGCCAGGAGGAGAACCAGGTATCAAGCACGTCTGGATCTTGGTCCCAGTTCTCGATATCGGCTGGGGGCGATAGATCGACATGAAGTCGCCCTTTTTCTGAGCGATGGTACCAAACCGGAATTCGATGTCCCCACCAGAGCTGACGGCTTAAGCACCAATCTTGCAAATGTTCGATCCAGTGCTGGAACGTCGTGACCCAGCGTTCGGGTCGAAACTTGATCTTACCGCTGGAAACTGCGTTCAGTGTTTCTGGAACTTCAGGATATTTGAGAAACCATTGTTCACTGAGGCGAGGCTCAATTGGTACTTCGCCCCGGTCGCTATAGCCGACATTGTGTTGATAAGGTTCTTCTCTCGCCAGCAGTTCAAGCTCCTGCAATTTCCGTGCGGCCTTTTGACGCGCCTCAAATCGATCCATTCCAGCAAAATCGTCTCCCGCCAGCGCATTCAGCGTTCCGTCCGGGTTGAGAACATCAATGATTGGCAACTGATGGCGCTGGCCAATCTCGAAATCGGCTTTGTCATGTGCTGGCGTCACCTTCAGCACGCCCGTCCCAAATTCTGTGTCAATCGCCGAATCGCCAACGATTGGGATTTGCGCGCGCGGAAACGGTCGCCAGCAATGTTTGCCGATCAAATGCTTGTATCGAGGATCATCCGGATGTACGGCGACACCACTGTCGCCCATGAGAGTCTCGGGACGAGTTGTCGCAATCTCCAAAAAGCGTCCAGGCTCTTCGACAATCTCGTACTTCATGTAATAGAGCGTGCCGGAGGTAGCCACAGAGATGACCTCTTCATCTGACAACGCAGTCTGGTAAAATGGATCCCAGTTCACGATTCGCTTCCCGCGGTAGATCAGTCCTTTTCGATACAGGTCAACGAATGTTTGCTGCACCACCCGCGAATATTCCGGGTCCATTGTGAAGCGTTCACGTGACCAATCGCAGGAACATCCGAGACGCTTCAGTTGCTGGATGATGATACCGCCATATTTCTCTTTCCACTGCCAGACCTCTCGAACAAACGCTTCCCGACCCAGGTCGTGCTTGGTTTTTTTTTCCGCGCGCAATCTTTTTTCCACAACATTCTGAGTCGCGATCCCGGCATGATCCATTCCGGGTAACCAGAGCACTTCTTTTCCGAGCATCCGCGCGCGCCGCGCAAGGACATCCTGAATAGTGTTGTTGAGCACATGGCCCATCGTTAACACCCCCGTTACATTAGGGGGCGGAATAACGATGGTGTAACCGGGCTTAGAGGATTCGGTGTCGGCCCGAAAGCAGTTCTGTTCAAGCCACTTCTGATACCACTTCTCCTCCACAGCCTTTGGCTCGTAAGCGCTCGAAATGGCCGTACTCATGGGAAGCGGAATCTGATGCCAACAGGCAACGCCGTCAACGCCGACATCGCCGTCAGCGCCGGCATCGGAAACCCGTGATCGAACCGCGGGAGCCTAAAACCGTTGACGGCGTTGTCGCGCGCTGACGGCGCTGACGACGTTCCTATTAGGCCGACGGGATAAGGAAATGCTCCCAATCCCGGACGTTGTGAGCGTTGCGAATGAAAAACGTTACCGGTAATTCTCGCGGCGCTTTCGGTCTTCGCTTCAGATAGAGGCCAACCTCCTCCGGCAAACGGTTCCCTTTCAGGCTATTGATTCGTTTGTCGGCCAGGACACAATTTTCCCAAGTGGTCTTTCCGCCGCGCGAACGAGGGACGATGTGATCGATATTCCCTTCGCTCGGAGAAAGCTTTCGGCCTGTGTACTGGCAATGGCCGCCATCTCGTTCCCAAATCCCCTTGGCAGACAGTTTTGGACGTCGTTTGGGTACTCGATTGTATCGCGCCAGCACGAGCACAGTTGGGATTCGCACCAGACCGCGCACGGTCCGCACTGCGTAATCTTCTTCTCGAACCGGCAGGTGAATCCAGTCCTGCCATTTGACCGGCCGCATATCGCCGCCGCCAACCATATCGAGTGCAGTGGCATTACCATTTGCCATCATGCAAAAAGCCTGTGCCGGCGTTTTGGCGTCGATTGCCTGCCAATTTCGATTTAGCACAAGAACCGTCGCTTTGTACAAAACATCGTTCATACCGGATTCTGTCCTGGGGAAAAATCGATGAACCAATGCACCAGAAAGCACGATTCGTCCAGCAGAATGAGAATTGAGGAGCCGCTGTAGGGCGCTTGAGGGTTGGCATCGCGTATGATTGATTGCGTGAGTGCTTCCCTGCGACTATCACACTCATCCTCAAGGTCATCAGGTCCGTCGATACACGCTCGAATTGCTCCAGCCTTGGATAAATCAGGCGCGCGCGAAGCAAGTTCAGAGCATCGCGTTCACCGATCATGATCGGTATCATAAAGGCGTTGATTTTGAAGCTATCGAGCGGTTGAGAGAGCAGAATCCAGATTTGCAGATTTTGGCCGGAATCGAGCTCGATAACGATCCAATAACATCCGAAGCTGGTTTAGGCTGGGTTGAGAAGAATTGGGACAGCCTCGATTTTGTGCTTGGGTCTGTCCACTACCTTCCAGGCGAAAGAGCGATGTTCGATAGCACGGATCAATCGCAACAGATAGAGTCGCGAGGAACAACAAAAGCGTTTGAGGAATACATCCAACAACTCGAAAGACTTATCGCGCGCGGATGCATCGATTGTCTCGCCCACATCGATTTGGTCAAAATCCACGGACTTCGTCCGGCTAGTTACGATCCAATCTCTTCGTTCAGGCCGGTACTGGAAATGGCCGGCCAGGCTGGACTGGCACTAGAAGCCAGCACCGCCGGTTGGAGAAAGACCGTCAAGGAACAATATCCTCACGATTCGATTCTGCGCTTGGCGAGTGAGCTAGGCATCCCAATTACGACAGCGTCGGACGCGCATTCTCATTTTCAAGTAGCTGAAGACTACGACCGGCTTGAATCGATATTGCGGCAAGTTGGAGTTACCAAGATCGCCAGGTTTAAGAGGCATAAAGTGATTGCGTAGCGGAACAATCCTTCGATCGAACGAGGGGCGGGACATCTCATTAGCACGAAACAAAACGTCCTGTTCCCTGATTTCGATTGTCGGGAATTTTATTGATCTGCCTAGTTCCGTTCAGGCAACGCGTACATTCCCGCTTTCAATGGGTCCCAAATGGACATGTTTTTTGGAACGGACGTCTGTCCACTCCCGGGCGTCGTCTCCCGCTTGACCATAATCTGCCCCGTTCCGCGTGCCATGGCGCGATTGTACGATTGAACTCCTTGTAAAATCGATTGAGCAAGAAGTTGGCGATACTGCGGCGCCGCGATTCGTATCCCGTCTTGCGAATTGCTCAAGAAACCGCCCTCGATTAAAACGCCGGGGATGTTGATGTCTCGCAGCACTACAAAGCGTGCTCTTTTAATTCCACGGTCATAAGTTCGCATCGTAGTAATCAAGGCCGTGTGCATTGCCGTTGCCAAAGCAATGTTCTCCGAGTCGCGTACGTTTCCAACGCAGGGCCGAAAATCGTTAATGCTCGGAACATAGTCGTTAGTGGAAGGAACACCCTGCGGCGCCAAGCTATACGTCTCTATACCTACAGAGTCCACGCGCCCGGCGTTAAAATGTACGCTTACGAAAATCGCGTTCCGCTGTCGGTTGGCAAAGTTCGCGCGCGACTCCAGCGGCAGAAAGACGTCGGAAGAGCGCGTTAAAAGCACTGAATAACCGGCACGCGTCAGCAAGGCACGCGCACGCATGACAACATCAAAGGCAAAATCCTTTTCATTGCCAAACGTCCCCACAGCGCCGTGGTCATAACCACCGTGGCCGGCGTCTAACACAATCGTTTTGGCCGGAGCCCCCTGGATCCTGGCCGGACGCAGAACCGGATCTATGAGTTTGCTAAGATCCATGCGCGACAGAAGAACCCTGTTATCCACTTTGATCACTGGGTAGCTCAGAATGAACTTGAGTCCGTTTAAATAAAGCTCCCGCGAATTCACCCCGCCTTGCATTCGAAGGGTAGCACCGTCCAAACGAACCATGTCGCCCGAATAACTGGTTTGTGTAAAGCTATAGAACTTCGCGACATCATCCACTGGCACGTAGTCGCGACCGTCGTGTTTGATCAGCGTCCACTCGAAAGAGAACGCCCTAGACACAAGAAAAAGACAAACCCCAAAACACACGCACGCAGCGCGCATAAATGCTGTGAGTTTGCTTTCGAGCGAGCCCGTTTTCAAGCAGGATTCCAGGCGCGCGCGCTTTCAGCCCCGAAAGCTTTCGGGGGTTAACCGCGGCGCCTTCGGCGTCGCGTTACTGCAGCTCGTAGGCGAGGACGCTCAGGCAGAAGATCGCCGCGGTTTCAGATCGCAGAACGATTGGTCCCAATGTTATCGGAATGCACCCGGCGCTTTTGGCCAGGGAAGCTTCCGCCGGCGTAAAGTCACCCTCTGGACCAATTAGTATGAGAGCCGAGACGGGGCGTTTCCCATGCTGCTCACAGAAATCGGCGAAAATTTGTTTGAAACTGCGAGCATCGTTTTGAAGCGAAGCGATGAACGAAACTTCATACTGACCCATGTCAGCGAGAAAACGTTTCGGACTTGTCGGCTCAACAATATCCGGAAGCCAGTTCTGCCCGCACTGTTTGGCTGCTTCAATCGCGATCTGTTCCCATTTCTCCCGTTTTTTAGGTGCGTCCTCTTTTTCAACTTGAACAACGGTTCGCTCTGATAAAAGCGGAACAATTCGAGAGACGCCCAGCTCGGTCGCCTTTTGGACGATGATATCCATTTTCTTCCCCTTAGGCACTGCTTGCGCGAGGGTAACAGCGCAACGTAGTCGCTCGGTTTTGCTGCTCGAAAGAGATCGGAGGCGAACCCTGCCTTTTTCTATAGTAACGATCTCAGCAGTTGTCTCCGTTCCACGGCCATCGAACACTACCACCTTTGATCTCTGGTCAAGCCGTAGCACATCGATACAATGGTGCGCTTCGCCATTCTCTAAGGTCATAGCCCCCCAGCGTGCGGGCGGAATGTAGAACCGGTGCATCTTTTTAGGGCTTTCAGCCCACCGTTATCCGTCTTCGGTCCACCGTCTTCGGTCTTCAGTTTTAGATTGCCGAAGAGCTGTAACAATCTTGAATCATTCTGCGTAGCTTAATCGTGAAACGGTAGACGGCAGACGTCTAACGGCGGGCTGAAGGCCCGCTTATCGGAAGAACCCCTTGGCTTTTTCGAAGAACCCCTTGTGCAAAGGACTATTGTCATCGCCAACTGAGGCGGCAAATTCTTCCAGCTTCCGGCGCTGCTCGGAATTCAATTTTGTTGGAACCTCCACAACCACCCTGACTCGTAGGTCTCCCTTTGTCTTTTGGCTCATGCTTTGGACTCCATGACCGCGAAGACGGAACTGTGTACCGCTCTGGGTGCCGGCTGGGACTTTAAGCAGCGCCTGTCCACCTAACGTCGGCACTCTGATTTCGCCACCAAGAGCCGCAGTGGAAAATGGGATTGGGACTTCGCAGTACAAGTCGTCTTCCTCCCGAACAAAGATCTCATGATCTCGAACGTGGATCACCACATAAAGATCTCCCGGCGGACCGCCTCGAACTCCGGCCTCTCCCCCGCCCGATACACGCAGCCGGGTCCCCTCATCAACGCCGGCCGGGATCTTCAGGCTGATCTTTGACCGTTTTTCGACACGACCATCGCCTTTGCACTCGACGCAAGGGTGCTCAATCACCTGGCCGGTACCGTGACATCGGGGGCATGTTTGTGAGACCTGGAAAAAACCACGCGATGAAATGACCTGACCGCGTCCATGACAGGTCGGGCAGGCGCTAGCGTGAGAGCCTTTTTCAGCTCCGGAACCGCCGCAACGGGTGCAAGTTTCATGCTTTAGAACATCGATCTCCTTGTCGACACCGAATGCCGCCTGCTCCAGCCTGATCTGCAAATCGTACCGCAAGTCTGAGCCGCGCTGACGACCGCTCCGATCGCGAGCGCCCATTGAGCCGAAAATCTGATCAAAGATTCCACCGGGACCACCTTCGGCGCCCATCCCGAAAACTTCGCGAAAGATATCAAATGGATCATGGAACCCACCGGCCGCCGGACCACGCGCCGCGCCACCAGCGGCGAATGCTGCGTGTCCATAGCGATCGTACGCGGCGCGCTTATTATCATCCATGAGCACTTCGTAAGCTTCGCCGAGTTCCTTAAATTTCTCTTCCGCGTGAGGATCTCCAGGATTCTTATCAGGGTGAACCTTTACCGCGAGTTTCCGATACGCCTTCTTTATATCATCAGCGCTTGCGTTACGGGCAACGCCTAGAATCTCGTAATAATCACGCTTAGTAGCCATTCGGGTAGCCATCGATCACCTATTTGCTTTGGCCTCCGCTCCTTTGGCGGCCGACGCCCCCTTGGAAACGACAACGTTGGCAGGTCGAATCAAGCGATCTTTTAACTTATATCCTTTTCGCAGTTGGCGGACGACCATACCTTCCGGAAATTCGTTGCTTTCCTCCTGCGCAATTGCCTCATGCACCTTCGGATCGAAGTGCTGTCCAGTAGCGTCAATGGTTTCAACGCCGCAGCTAGCGAGAAAATCCTTTAGCTGCTTGAAGACCATTTTCATTCCCTCAAATATTCCCGACTTCCCTGGGTCGGTTTTCGCTGCCTGTAAACCCAATTCGAAG
>JBPYFC010000147.1:0-4190 GCA_051984705.1 Chthoniobacterales bacterium
AAGTTGCCGCCTTCGATCTTATCGAAAGAATTCACCCGAAGTGCTGTAGCAGAATTCTGTTACCGGCGAAAAGGTTCACCCTTGAAAGGAGTGCTCTTAATGCAAGAGCGTTTCCCTGGGATTGGCAACTGGATGGCAGACGAAATTCTGTGGCGCGCCCAGCTGAATCCACAACGCCTCGCAGCTAGTCTTAGCCCAACCGAGATTACCACGCTTTACCGGACAACTCGCAATGTCTGCACTAAAGCGATGGAGATTGTCGGTGAAGACCGGGACTTTCCCGATACCTGGTTGATTCATCATCGATGGACAGATGGAGGGAAATGTCCGCGCTGCCACACCGGCTTGGTTCGCGCGCTCATATCAGGCCGCCGCACCTGCTGGTGTCCCCATTGTCAACCAGCGCGGTGACTTCTCACCTCTCACTTCTCACTTCTCACCTGCTCCGCGCCTCCGCGGCATCAGCAATGAAATCGTAAGGATACGGAGGTGCGACAGCACTTGCGTCGTCCAAGAACATGACCTGGTCTTCGGAAAGATTCCAACCAACCGATGCAAGATTAGCTTCCAGTTGATCCATTCGACGGGCTCCGATGATTGGCGCGGTGATACCTGGTTTTTGCAGAAGCCAGTTTATCGCCACTTGGGCCGGAGTCCTTCCTGCCTTTGAAGCGACGGCGTGCAGTGCATCCAGAACGATCCAGGTATGTTCGTTATTGTAAGCGCTCCACTTTTCGCCCCAGTCTTTTTCTTCGGCAATCTTGATCCGAGAATCCTCGGGTGGCGCTGTCATACCGCGCCGGAATCTACCGGATAACCAGCCGCCTCGAAGCGGGCTCCAGGGAATCACGCCCAGACCTTCCCGCAAAGAAATGGGGATCAATTCCCACTCTGTGCTCCGGCAGAGCAGGTTGTACTGTGGCTGCAGACAGACAAACGGTTCCCAACCGTTCTGGCGACTGAGATCCAGCGCTCGCTGTAACTGCCAGCCGTTAAAATTACTGACGCCCAGATAACGAACCAGACCACGGCGCACCAGATCGTTGAGTGTTGAAAGCGTTTCTTCCAAAGGTGTTCCCGGATCCCAGCAGTGCACTTGGTAAAGGTCTAAGTAATCAGTTTGCAACCGGCGCAAACTCGCCTCGATGGAGCTAAAGATATGTTTGCGACTGAGGCCTAGATCGTTCGGCCCGTCACCCATCGGAAACCGGACTTTGGTAGCAATCACCAAATCGTCTCGGTTCTGGCGTTTTAGCCATTTCCCGACGACTTCCTCGGAAACGCCGGTAGAATAAACGTTGGCAGTATCGATAAAATTTCCGCCATCGGCGACGAACCGGTTCAACATCGCGTGGCTTTCATTGTCGGTTGCCTCCCGGCCGAAAGTCATCGCTCCTAAGCAAAGCTCACTGACGCGCAATCCTGTCTGTCCGAGAAATCGGTAGTCCATTAGTGAACATGGATAGCGTAGGTAGCGCCGTCAACGCGTGACCGGCAGCGTGCGCTGGCAAACCGATCAATCGTCCGCCGTGGCGGAGAAAAAGACTAGGGCGTTTCTTTTTTAGCGAAAGTTTTCCGTTTCTTTCCCTTATGGCTTGCGCGCTTCTCCTCAAACACATTCGTTAGCTCCGCTGCGTATTCTTCAGCGACCCTGGCGACGGCACTTTTGGAGACCTTTTGGTGTTCGAGTTCGATCACGATTGGGAGTGCAGCAAGGAGGGCTTGCGCGTAAAACTCTTCCTTTGTCATAGATGCTGACTCCTAGCTGATTCTCGCTCAGATGGCCAGCTTAAGCGACGATCAATCGCAAAAAACCCCTGCTGGCTTTTGCTTTTTAAGCGGGCGCTAGGCTTTCCTCCGCCAGATCCGACGCAAGACTGGTCCCGGCGGCTCTCCCTCGATTTTCAACGTCTGGCTGATAACAAGTGAATTTCCGCCCTCGGCCAGTTTATAAGTAACGATCAGTTCAGCATTCTTGCTATCTTTGGTTCGAAAAGTACTAATCGAGATCAGCTCTTTGCCGTGGTGTGACCACGAAGTTCGAATTGTGTAAGGGCCCGTTCTCTTCTCTGTCTTTTTCTCCGGGTGACCATCTAAACGGAGATGTTCTGTCCGCGAAAATCCGAGCCCTCGTGTCTTGATGGTCAGGTGATTTGCAGACTGGTGATAGGTAGATTCGAGCTTCGTTGAACCTGCGAGTTTTCGTTCCAGTGCGGAAACTCCCATGCGCTTTAGCATTGGTTCGAGAGAATCCGATGCTTTGAGATCGAGCACCCAGGTACCATTGAAATTGACCGAGGCCATACCGGATGAGACCAAGGCGAGTAAAGCGAAGAAAGTCGCGAGGCGTAGGCCTCTGGAGTTGACTCCCACACAGGGCGCTTTGCTCCGTGCCCTGGCTCCGCGGGGAGTGATCTGCATAAGAGGATTATATCAGGGTCGGGTCAATTGTCCTGGCAGAACACAACTAAAAGATGTTAAAATAGAGCCTTCTGGTAACGAAAAACAACGCCTCGGGAGAAGGTCGAAACTATCGAGCATTTCATTCAGATTAAGGTTTTGCCTATGAAAAAGTTACTGTTTGGTCTTTTGGTTTTGTCGACCGGGCTATTGTTCTGGTCCAAGCCGGTCGATGCCACCGTCATTGCCCCACTTTGGGTGAAGGTCGCTGGTCGCGAGCCGGGTGGCCCTGTGCAAGTCGGTAAGGTAGCGCTTCCTGAACTGTCACCGCAACAATGGAGGATGCTGCTCCAGCAACACGGGGCAGAAGGTCAAAGTTTACACATTGACGTGGAGTTTGCAGTCGAGGATGGGCGACTCTCCAACGTGACTGTACGGAACGGGACCGGTTATCCCGATGTTGACCGGACGATTATCCATTGGATAGCAACAAACTGGAAACTTGCTCCTTGGTTCCTGGGACAAGAGCATTTCGTCGTTTCGCTTGAGGTCGACCCGGCACTTCGGCAGGTTGTTTTTTCGAAATAGATAGAGCCATTGGAAAAACAATATTGGCGCGAGAGAACATGAGCGTGGCACAATGCCAGCATGGCCCCAAGACCGAAGCCATCCAAGCGTGACGCCATTCTCGATGCGATGCTCGACATTGTTGTCGAGCGCGGTTTTCATGATGCGCCCATGTTCCTGATCGCCCAGCGTTCCGGGGCAAGCGCCGGCGTCATTTATCACTATTTTTCGATTAAAGAAGAGATCATACACGCCGTTTACGAGCGTATCCGCGCTCTCAAGACTAAGGCCCTCCGTACACTCAAATCCGTACCCCTTCGAGTCCCTTCGTAGTTATTTCATCGCGTGCTGATCCTTTATCGCTTGACTACTCGTTTATGATCACTGGCAAACACTCGAGAATCACATCGCTGCTTCAGCTAATCGGCAAGGGGCTGGTATGGCTGGTCATCCTTGGGCTCAGCTTGTGGGCGGCCGGGGGCGCTCTATTTCATGTTGCGATTTGCCCGTCCTTTCGGTGCAGCCCTCTACGCTATCGCGGTTCTACTGGTCATGGGCCTGATCAGACCAATACGGAAAGCGATTGCGGTGCTGCTTTGCCTGTTCCTGGTCGTATTTGCCTGGTGGCTTTCCATCCGGCCCTCTAATGATCGACCCTGGGATCCCGAGCTGGCTCAAACCGCGTGGGCCGACATCACCGGCAATCGGGTGACGATTCACAATTTTCGCGATTTCGATTATCGAACCAAGACGGACTTTATTCCGCGCTGGCAAACCAAGACGATTGACCTTTCGCAGGTGAAAGGAATCGATTTATTTATCAACTACTGGGGTTCGACTTGGATGGCGCACCCGATCGTCAGCTTTCAAGTTGGCGATAATGATCATGTCGCGTTCTCCATCGAGCTGCGCAAACAGAGCGATCAGAAGGCTTCGATGCTTGCCGGTCTTTATAAAGTTTACGGGCTTATTTATCTGGTAGGCACAGAGCGCGACCTAGTCCGGCTCCGCACCAACTATCGACATGAAGACGTTTACCTTTACCGGACGAGAGTCACGCCCGAGCGCGCCCGGGCGATGTTTCTGGATTATCTACGCAGCTTGAACGATCTCTATCAGAATCCGCAGTTCTATAACGCGCTGACCAGCAACTGCACAACCAACGTTCGGGTTCACACTGTGGCCACTGCTCCGGGTAAACCTCCACCTTGGGACTGGCGGAT